>JBFWPS010000214.1:0-3960 GCA_050249855.1 Gammaproteobacteria bacterium | reverse complement strand
TACTAAATACTCAGCCAAATGAATCTGTGATTGTGTTGGACACAAAACAGACAGTTTTTCTAACAATTCAATTGCTAAATAATTTTTCATATCAATATTTTTAGCAACTTGCGACACATGAGGCTCCTATATATTTCCTTAACCTTCATTTTTAAGGCTCAATCCTGTAAACTTCCAGTTGTTCATTAATTAAATATGTATGTCTTAAAGCACATATTCAGCAGACTAGTTTAAATATTTAAAAATTGCAATAGGGAAAACTACGGTGGAACTCTCGATTGAACATGGAAATGGAATACATATTGCACTTAAAGCACTGATGGCTCGCAAATCATTAAGAGATCAAATGAATTTTACGATCTATCAACTTGCTAAAGCCATCAATATGCCACATTCTATTCTGCTTAGGTTATTACATCCTGACCCTAGCAAACGTGTTAACAACCCTAGAATTGATACATTGATGCGTATTGTAGAATTTTTTAAAGCTGATGGTTTTAATGTTACAATCGACGACCTGCTCAATGGAGTATCAGCAAATAAAATAATGGATGTGCAATCACAAAAAATTATTGAAACATTAGTCCCACAAGCAATTTCAGTTTATTCATTTATAAACAATGACCGTCAAAAAATCGGCACTATTGATGTTAAGCTTTCTGAATCATCTCCTTCTCTTTTCGGATTATTATCAGATGAAGATTTAAATCCATTATTTAAAAAAGGATCTGTATTTATAATCAATCCAGATATAATACCAAGACATAATTTGTTAGTTGCAGTAAGTATCGATAACAAACCTAAAATTATGATTAGAAAACTTCATATTAAAAATAAAAAAAAATGTCTTACAACTTATCTTCAACAATATGAGCCTATCGAACTAACTGATAAAATAAATTATAAAATTATAGGTGTTGTAATTCAAGTGTATGCTAAAACAACATAGGTTACTTATTAACAAAAAAATATACATACATGGATGAAATGATATGTTTAAAAATATACTAAAAAAAATAGACCTAATCCTTCAACTTTACTTTGGCCTGGAAGATGAAGAATCAAGACCTATGAATGTTGAAATAGCCAATGAAAAATTAATGATAACTACCACTAATTCGTTTAAGCGACATAAAATAAAAAAATCTTGGGAACACTTTAGTAGTATAAATGCTAAACGCATGAATTCTGAACCCCAAGAAAAACTTGGTCTTGCAATTGGACAAGCAATTGCAGAAGAATTAGTAATAAAATTTGATGACCCTAAGATTAAGGAAGAATAAAATGCGACTAATAGCTTCTCATCTTCATCAACCTGCTTCACATACCAAACTACTTTGGTTTTTAATGATTGCATATACGATGACATTGTTACTGGCTAATTGGTTAAATCTGGGCGCCATTCATATTTATAATTTTTATGTTGATGCTGGAACATTTATTTTCGCACTCATGTATCCTTTTGCTGCACTAATTACAGAAGTTTATGGGTATAAGCATGCTCGTCGAGCCATTTGGTGTGGTTTATTATTTAATGTTATGTTTGTGGTTCTTAGTCAGATTATCATTCATTTACCCAGCCCGGATTATGCGACAAATAATCATGCTTTTGATGCATTGTTAAAAGCAGATCCTAGACGAACATTTGCCGCGTTAGTAACTTACGCTATCGTTATGCCAATTAATATATATTTATTTGCCAAACAAAAAAGCATGTTTAAACATAATTTTATTTATACTAGATTTTTATCATCTTGTTATATTGCAATCGTAATAGGCTCTATACTTTATCATACGCTTGCCTTCTATGGTAATATTTCCAATAATCAATTATTATGGATGATGATCAATACCACACTAATAAAATTTATTATTGTGTCGGTATTGATCCCTATTTGCATTTTTATAGCAAAAAAATTAAAAAAATATGAAAACTTAGATATTTGCGATGATGATATAAACTTTAATCCATTAAGGCTTGAAGTTGAATACAAAACTGCTAACAACTTTTTTGAATCAAGTTAGGAACTTTGCTTATGCCAGATACGGCTAACATTGAAACAACTGAAATTTCTAATATATCATTCGGCCCTAAATATTTGTGGTTTTTAATGGTTGCTTACACAGTTATGCTCTTTGGTGCAGATTGGTTTGACGCAAGACATATTAAAATTTTTGGTTTAGTAACTGCAGCGGGCTCAATCACATTTCCGCTGACTTACCTACTCGCGGATATAATTACAGAAGTTTATGGATATAAAAATACTAGACTTGCCATTTGGGCAGGGTTTTTATTTTATGCTGCATTTTTATTCTTTGGTCAAATTTTTGTTTACTTTACTGACCCAGCATCTGTTAACAAAGAAGCACTCAGCCTGTTTTTTCGAATCAATGATCAAATCATATTAGCCTCTTTTGCCGCGTATCTCACAGCTGAATCTACAAACTCATATCTTATTGCTAAATTAAAAATCTTCTTAAAAGGTCAGTACATTGCTTTTCGCTTTATTATTTCAACCTTATTAGCGTACTTCATTGATGTCGTTGTATATGTGCCACTTGCATTTCATGGCATGATGCATTTTAACGATTTTATACAAAATGCTATCGACTCATGGATCTTTATGGTATCTATTGAGTTATTATTACTACCCCTATCTATACGGCTTACTAAATACATTAAAAAATCAGAAAAATTAGACATATACGATAATAGAACTAAATTTAATATCTTTAATTTAAATACCGAATATTCAAGCCAAGATAATCATTATATGGAAAATAAAGCGCATGAAAGTAAAAATAATAACTAATTCTGAGCTCTCTAAAAGCAAATTAGCTACTCATGGTAGACAAATATCTGATTGGCATCATAGTGAATGGGGCAAATATCATCCCACAATCACGCCTGATGAATGGTTCAATGATACATTAAATTTTCTTACGACAGGTAAAACCTTTTTTGCTTTTATTAACAATCAGTTAGCCGGTTCTGTTTCAATAAAAATGACCAACATGGAAAATAAGTTTCCTAACTACGCTCCTTGGTTATCAGACTTATATGTTAATCCTCTATTCAGAAACAAAAAAATCAGTACTGTTTTGATTGCAAAATTGATACATGCTGCATTAATTGAAAATTATCAAAAAATTTACTTATTTACTCATACATTAGCTTTAGAAAATTATTATCAAAATTTTGGATGGAATATTATATCACTAGAAGGTGAGGATAAATTTTATAAAGATAAACCTATCCTGTTATTTTGTAATGAAACAGTTAACCTTTATGAAACAATTTTAAATTATATCGATAAAAATAACATTAGCCACAATGATACTTTTAATGAATTTCATATTGCTGAAGTAATTAAAACTCCATGAAAGTTGATAAAAACAATATAATAAAAATAAATACGCTAAAGCAAATGAAAATTTTATCTCGTAATTTAATAAAAAACCATGTAGTTAATACTACTCTCAGTAATTGAACCATCAACAACATAAACAAACCTAATTGAATAATCCCAAGCGCATACAATTTGAGAACCGCAGAAAAAACATCTCTGATCGTTGTCAATAATAAGGATTGTTTAGAAGGATAAATAAAGAGTGGGACAGCTTCACTACCATGTTGAATTAAGTAAAATAAACCACCTATACTAACAGCTCCAACACAAATAAGTGCTCCAATCAATAAACATTTACCTATAAATATATCATAGCGTTCCATTTTCAAGTCCTTAGAATTAGTCCCTTATAAATCAACTGAAAGGCTAAAAAGCAAATAATGATACTAAATACAATACGAAGTATTCTATTGTGAATATGATGCATTACTCGCGCACCAATAATTGCGCCCAATACAACACCAATCATAACAGGGAACGTAACAATGGGATTAATATATCCTCGAGAAAAATAGATCCCCGCACTCACAGCCGCTGTAATCCCGATAAT
>JBFWPS010000213.1:0-3973 GCA_050249855.1 Gammaproteobacteria bacterium | reverse complement strand
GAATGTGGGCAAGCTGTGGGTAACGCGAAGCGTTATCCATGGCTTGTCCACGTGACCCGAAGGGTGCTGGCTGGCCCGTTAGGGCTCGTCCACATATGCACAGGGAAGTTGTTTTACCATTAGATTTTGAATAATAAAATGTTTAATAAATACTATAAACTTTTCATATTTTCGTGACAATTTGTCACGAATTTTTTATCTTTAGCACATTAATTTTAAAATAAATCTTTACGAAATTTATCTCTCCACTTTCGATGCCTCGTAGTTGCGCGGGTTTTGGCAGTCGCTAATAACTCTAAGGGAATTTCAGGAAGATACTGCATTAAATCAAAATAAAACTGATCGATCATCATTCTCAAAAGGGCATTTTTTTCATTTAGTTCTGCAATGGCATGATCAATTCGATCAAGCGAAGCGGCTATTCGTTCTTCAGAACGAGCAAGTAAAACATGAATTATTTTTCCAGAATGAGGGGCGCCAAGCTTCCGAGGTTGTTCAATTGCTGTCGCAAGTTCCTCACGTAAACTCAAATATTCCCCTAAACAATCTCTGATAGTTTCTGCTAAATTTGTGTTTCTGGAAACACTTTCAGCATTCAAAAGTTGATAATCTTCCTTAGTAAAACATACATTAATTCGGTAATTTCTATTTGACATATTGATACTCCTTGAGCGTTTTTTTGCGGAAATTTAACGCTGATATAGTAAAAATAAATCCTGAAAATAACAGATCCTGGTGAGACTAAAAGCACGAAAAAAAAAATATTAAATCAATGGCTTATAAGAAGCGTGTGCCTTTTCCTTTATCTTGCTGTAAGACACATCGTTCATATTTCAAAAATTTTTGATAAATTTCTGTGACTAGTTTTTTTTTGAATATATTCTTAAATAAAACATAAGTCAAACCTTGCATTCATTTAACTCTTGACTTCTATTTTATTTGAGAATAAATTCTCATCCCGCATAGGATAATACTATAAATGGATTATATCCATTATTAACTCCGAGGTCTTATGCTCCCGCGTTTAATTCGTCTCCGAGACGTTTCATTTTATCTAGGTATGGACATCAATCGTTTTAATAAAGAAGCAAGGCCCATGCTGACTGAAATTCCTATTGGCAAACAAGGTATTGCATTTGACAGACTTGATTTAGATGCCTGGGTGACGCAATATAAAGCCTGCAGTGGGCGTCCTATTACACTAAGGAGTAAAATATGGGACGCAAAAAAACACCAGGACTTCAAAAAAGAGGAAACATTTGGTACATCGACAAAAAAATCTTTGGAAAGCGAATTTGCGAAACTACTTGCACAGATTCACTCGAAGAAGCTGAAAAATATTTAGCGCATCGTATTCAATCGTTACATCAAGCAAAAATTTACGGTGTACGGCCTAAACGAATTTTTCGTGAAGCAGCTATAAAATATTTATCAGAAAATCAGCACAAAGCGAGTATCCATCAGGATGCGCTTTGGTTGAAAGTACTGGATGCATTTATTGGAGACTTACCTTTGGAAGCAGTACACATGGAGAATCTTCAAAAAAAAATTGCTCAGCGACAAAAGGATGGTGTAAAGCATCGAACTATCAATTATGGATTACAAGTCACTCGTCGTATTTTAAATTTAGCGGCCAGTGAATGGTTGGATGAACATGGGTTAACTTGGTTAACGCACGCACCAAAAATAAAACTCCTTTCTGAGTCGGATAAACGTAAACCTTATCCACTGAGTTGGAGTGAACAAGAACGATTATTGGAAGAATTACCAACACATTTACAAAACATGACATTATTTGCAATCAACACCGGTTGTCGTGATCAAGAAATCTGTCGGTTGCAATGGTCTTGGGAAGTGAAAGTTTCTGAAAATTGTTCTGGTTTTATTATTCCTGGGCAATTTGTTAAAAACCGTGACGATAGACTGGTTGTACTCAACGACGTCCCAAAATCGGTGATAGAAGGTATGCGAGGAACACATCCAGAATTCGTTTTTACATACCGTGGAAAGGGAATCAACCGGATGCTAACCTCCGCATGGAAACGTGCACGTAAACGTTGTAGCTTGCCTCATTTAGGCGTACATGACTTAAAACATACCTTTGGAAGGCGATTACGGGCAGCAGGAGTTAGGTTTGAAGACCGTCAGGACTTGTTGGGACATCAGTCTGACAGAATTACGACCCATTATTCTGTCGCTGAAATACATCAGCTAACAAGAGCTGCTAATTCGGCATGTGAACGTCATAATGATGTGAGTATGACGATGTGGCAGGTGAATGAGTTTGTTCAGAGGGCTTAAGTTGGTTGGAGGATGGGTAAGCTAATGCTGTTCCCCCTCACCCCAACCCTCTCCCCGAATAAAACAACATTGGGGAAGAGGGAGGATAAATGCTTACGCTTTTTGTCGACGCTACATCAGCTCACGCAAAAGTCACGCAGTTGGTTTTTTTAAGATGATGGAAAAGATTCGTAAAGCCTTGATATGATTGGTGCCGGTGATGTGAGTCGAACACACGACCTACTGATTACGAATCAGTTGCTCTACCAACTGAGCTACACCGGCGTGGGGGAAGATTATAACAACATTAAGACTAATGAGTGAACTAATTTTTTATAGACAGCTCTATCTATCATAAGCCCTATTAGACGTTTATCGATCAACTTATCAGGACTTGCAAAAAACAAGCTGTCATTGCGAAACCTACGTTCTTTGTGGGTTGTGGTAATCCAGTACGGCATTGAAATAGATAGTCAATTCTGGATTGCTTCGCTACGCTCACAATGACGACTTTGTTTGTCGCAAGCCCGCTTATATCCCTATTCTCTACAATTTGCGGGTAAAAATTTATTTTGAATATTACCTGAGCAAGTCCATTCGACTAGTTCTCCATCAAACTTGGGTTTTAACAACAGTGTATTGCCATCCCCCACACCTGATTTTTCATTAAAGGTAATTAAAATATTCCCTTGGTTTTGAATTTCTATACTGGATACATAATGACTGGATATTGAATCATTCAAACCTGCTTCTTCATTCGAGCTTGGAAGTACGCCATTCATTTCATAATAATCGATAACTCCTGCTTTAGCTGTCATCGCTAATAATAGACCTTCTGTAATTTTGGCTCGAGTAATATAATTTTGATATTGTGGCAAAGCAATGGCAGTTAAGATGGCAATGATCGCGATTACAATCATCAATTCAATTAAATTAAAACCTAATAGTGATTTCTTCTTCATAACACTTCCCTGTGTTTGAATAATGTCAGATAAAGACTATGCTTTTGCACTCACGAGGATTGATGGACGCTGGTTGTTATCATCAGCAGCCAAACTGCGACATTTTAAAATTCCATCAAGTCTTGCACGTTCTGCTTTTAAAGCACATAGCTTCCTATCAAGCTCGTGAAACTGCTTTTCCGTCGGCGCAATCGATGCAAGATATTGTTCACAAGCATCTTTTTCTCTTTTTAAGCTTTTAAAAGAATTTTCAGACATAGCTAAATTAGCTTTAGCTGCAGCCATATCAAAATATTCTAGAGCCTTCTCACATTCTCGCAAAGCATATTCTGAACGACTAATGTTGGCCTCTATTTCTTCTATACTCAGTTTAAGTTCATCTAATGCCTTTTTTAATTCTAGAGATTTTGGCGTAACAAGCCTGTAGCTAGATTCGCTTCCCGATGGCGTCAAAACTTTCCCCTGCATACGATAGTAAAACGCTGCTGTTCGAACAAAACCAAACGCCAGCATTCGACTCTGATCTGGTGAAGATGAGATAATACTCATAGGCTCAGAACCAAGATCTTGACGTATTTTATCTTGACGAGATATCAAATCAGTTTTGGTAGATTGAAGTTCTCTTATAACCTTCTGTAAATTTTCTATATCTTCCTGGCGTTTTGCCATCAGTTGTCGGTGATAGTCAGTTACTTGCTCTAGTTCATCAATTCTTGCGTTTGCAGCTACAA
>JBFWPS010000212.1:0-3989 GCA_050249855.1 Gammaproteobacteria bacterium | reverse complement strand
GTTAAGATGTGGACCAGTGTGTAAGATTATAAGAGGCGATATACCACGAATGGCACATACCACAATAAACATCAATCAGCCACTGAATCATGTACATATCATGATATTTGGTATATGCATCATCGTTAGCTTTTTAGTTTTTTTGATTTTGATTTTTTCTCTAATTAAACATCCTCAATTTAGAAATAAATCAGTTATAAAATCACGCCGTAAGCAATTACTTGAAATTATTTGGGCAACTGTGCCTTTTATATTTTTAATCGGCATGATTGTGCCTGTGGTTTTAGTGGCGAAGCAAGACGCGGCTCCCGTTTCATGTTATGATGCACAAAAAAATTTAATAAACAAATGATTGAGTATATTTAACAGGTGGTACATTGGAGAAAGTTCGCATTGCATCCCGTGCAAGTCCATTGGCTTTACGTCAGTCTGAATTAATAAAAGATTTATTATTAATTCATCATCCGCGATTAAATGTTGAAATTATTGGTATGACTACCATCGGCGATCAACATTTAGAAACTTCCTTAGCTAAAGTCGGTGGCAAAGGATTATTCGTTAAAGAATTAGAACAAGCCTTATTGGCGAATAAAGCAGATATTGCAGTGCATTCATTAAAAGATATTCCCGTTGATTTTCCTGAAGGTTTAACATTAAAAGTAGTGACGACTCGTGAAGATCCAAGGGATGCATTTGTTTCAGAGCGTTATCAAAACTTTTTCGAACTACCTCCCAATGCTATTGTTGGAACAGCAAGTTTAAGAAGACAGTCTCAATTAAAAATATTAAGACCCGATTTGATCGTTCAAACATTACGTGGCAATGTACAAACGCGTTTAAATAAATTAAAAAATGGTGAGTTCGATGCGATTGTTTTAGCAGCAGCAGGTTTAAAACGATTAAATTTACAAAATGAAATTAAACATTATTTCGAACCCCATGAAATGTTGCCAGCAGTAGGTCAAGGTGTTTTAGGCATTGAATGTAGAGTTGATGATACAAAAATTCATAAATTGATTTCACCCCTAAATGATCAAGCAACAGAAATCAGTATTTTAGCCGAGAGAGCTTTTAATTTTGCATTAGAAGGTGGGTGTCAAGTCCCGGTTGCAGCTTTCGCAACCATCAACGATGATCAAATCTGGCTGCGTGGCTTTGTTGGTTATCCTGATGGTCATGCACATCTTTCAAGTGAAATACGAGGGGCATTACAAGATGCAGAACGTTTAGGTTATGAATTAGCGAAGGATTTAAAATTAAAAGGCGCAGATAAAATCTTAAAAAGTATTTATGGATAAGCAAAATCAAAATAAACGAATATTAATTACTCGTCCTCAAAAACAAGCGCAACCGCTTGCAGAACAACTTCAGCTACAGGGTGATGTTGCATTGTTCTGTCCGACCCTGGAAATTCAGCCGCTCTTAGATGAAGCATCACTTGAAAAACATTTAGCAACACTTGATACCTATCATTTTATTATTTTTGTAAGTCCGAATGCTGTTTGGCAGATCATAGGGCCGATGAAAAAAATATGGCCAAAAATGCCTTCAAACTTACAAGTGGCTGCAATTGGTTTAGGAACAAAAAATGCACTTATGGAAGCTGGAATTCATGTGCATTTAATGCCAACACACCATTTTAGTAGTGAAGGCTTACTAGCATTACCAGCTTTTAAGAAGCTCGATCATAAGAAACTATTATTGATTACCGGTGAACAAGGGCGTGATGTATTAAATCCGACATTGACAGCAAGAGGTGCAATAGTCACACAATTGGCTGTTTATCGAAGTATAGAGCCCCACTTAACTTTGGAAGAAACTAGGCTGCTAAAATCGCTCAAATTTGATATTATCGTTGCCACGAGTGCTTTAGGGTTGAAAAATTTAATTGCGAAAGCAAAAAAAGCAGGACAAACTAATATACAGCTAAAGCCATTGCTGCTTATTAGTGAAAGATTAGCGAAAGAAGCAAAAATTTTAGGTTTTACAAGCTTGATTGTAGCGAAAAATGCAACGACGCCAGCTATATTAAATGCTATTGAATTGTGGAAGACTGAACAAATGACAGAGAAAGAAAAAAAACAAGAATCAGCACCAATCGAAAATACTAAAAAAGAAGAAAAAAAAAGAACGTTTAATTTTTCATGTATTCTAACATTTTTTGCATTGATTTTATCAATCGGCGCTATTGTTGAAACTAGTATACTGTTGAAAAAAGCACATTATCTTAAACAAGCATTAGTTGCTAATAAGCAAACAACAACAGATAATAAAAAACAATTTGAATTATTAGCTAACAAGTTAGATGAATTAAGTGAATCTGAGAACAAACAAGAGAAATTAATTGAAAAACTAGCGAATAGTACAGATACCAATACAGTTAATTGGGTATTGTCAGAACTTAAATATTTAGTGCAACAAGCACAAATCGATTTGAATTATGAATATAATATTGACGGCGCATTTCAATTATTGCAGTTAGGTCTTATACGCCTGGAATCACAGGCAAATGCTCAATTAATCCCGGTAGAGAAAAATTTAAAAGATTCGATTGCTTTGTTAAAAGCAATTCCTCAAATTAATAAAGCTAATTTATTAGATAAATTAACTGCGTTGAGTAACCAAGTAGTAGAGCTTCCTTTAGTTGAATTGAAAATTGATGCGAATACGCATCCATCAAAGCCAGTACTTTCCAAGAACACCTCATTTTGGGATAAATTATGGAAAAACACCTGGTATGAATTACAAAAGTTAATCGTTATTAAAAGACATGAGCAATTAATACATCCATTATTATCTGTGCCCCAGCAAGATGTTTTAGTTAAAAATATACAATTTTTATTTGCACAAGCTAAATGGGCTACTCTTTATAATAATCAGGATATTTATCAAACTAGCTTAATGCAAGCAGTTGAGTGGATTAAAAAATATTTTGTTACCACTGCTGGTGAAACACAAGATATGCTAAATGAAATAGCAGCGCTGCAAAAAATAAATCTTAAATCACACTTGCCTGACTTGTCTGAGACTCAGAATTTGATTGATCAATTACGTAGTCAAGTCGTTAAAGAGAACACCCAATGATTCGTTTATTTATTTTTCTTGTTTTATTAGTTGGTGCAGTACTGCTTGGATTACTTATTAAAGCTGAGCCGGGTTACATGCTAATTGCCTATAAGCACTGGACCATTGAAATGCCATTATGGTTTGGAATTTTAGGGATTATAGTTTCATTTTGGATTTTATATTGGATTGTAAAATTCCTTGCCGTTACATTTGGGTTACCTGACCGTGTACGTTTTTGGTCGGGAAGAAGACGTTTGCGAAAAGCTCAGCATAAAACAAATCAAGGACTTATTGCACTTGCAGAAGGTAATTGGTTAGTTGCGGAAAAATATTTAGCTCATGGTGCTAGAATATCAGACACTCCACTTATTAATTACTTAGCAGCAGCTAGAGCTGCACAAGCTCGCGGCGCTTATGACAGACGAGATTATTATTTACGACAAGCACATGTTGTAAATCCTGAAGCTGAAATCGCAGTTGGTTTAACACAAGCACAATTGCAGTTAGAACACCATCAGCTGGAACAGGCGCTTGCAACCATTATGCATGTACGAACTTTAGTTCCAAACCATAAATTTGTTTTACAATTACTACAAGAGTTATATCTTTCATTAAATGACTGGCAAAGCCTCGAAAAATTATTACCAAGCTTACAAAAATATAAAATACTTTCCTCTGAAAATCTTGAGAAGCTTACGATACAGGTTTACGAAAACTTATTAAAACAAGCAGGATTAAAAAAATATCAAGAAGTTTGGCATACAGTTCCACGTTATTTACACATACAGCCATGTTTAGTTTTAATTTATGCTGATTACCTTATTCAAGAAAAAAATACTCATCAATCATAAATGTTATTACTTGAAGCGCTTAAAAAAAATTTTGAAGATTAATTGTTATTAAATTATTGTGAAGTAAAATAA
>JBFWPS010000211.1:0-4010 GCA_050249855.1 Gammaproteobacteria bacterium | reverse complement strand
TTCAACGAGATCACAAGCAATGGCCATTTAGTTAACCAACTTTGTAGTGAATATGTAAAACCTTCAAAAAGTATCATTCCAGATTTAGAATTTACAAGAACAGATCTTACAACCAACTTGGTCATTGAGCAAGTACATTTAAATAATTCACTCTTGGCTTCAATTCCCATTCATTTTGAATATTACATTTCCCCTCTTCAACAAAAAGAAGCGCGTGCTCAGTTAAGAACAAAAGCTCGTTTTGATGCAATCCATCAATTAAAAACAACTCATGGTCTGATTTCGTTACCATGGGATCACATTCATCATGAGACAATCTCTGACGGCAACTGTGCTTTTAATGCCTTTGCTTTAGGTCTTTTGTATCATAAACAACATGGTATTGACTTATTTACCAATCATTATGAATTTAAAAAAATATTTGCTGAACTATTTAATTATGATTTTGCAACATTTACAGCGGATGTTTTTTCTCAATTAGTAGATGCGCTTGTTTCAGCTGATATAAATTTGGATAATCCACTAATTATTAACATAATTAATAAATTAAAAAATGTCGGCCCAGTTAAAAGTGGTCTTGAAAGTAACCAACTTAAACAAAGGATAACACTATTAAAGAATAAAGTACTGACTGAGGATGCTTTCGATGGTGACACAATTAAAGATGCTTATTTTCAAACCGCCGTAAAATGTTTAGCTATACGCGGTGAGTTATTTCAAGTAAGCATGGCATTAGCATTAAGATTATTGTGTTTTAGACATCGTGGTGACTTTACAAATACTTGTTTAGATGCTGAAGGTCAATTTGTTTCAATTCCAGGAACATTAAACGTTTCAGAGAAATTTGGAAAATACATCGGCGGAACTGAACTAAGTTTTTTATCACGTGTATTTGACATAAAAATAAAAGAAAAAATTGAAGAGTTTGGCGGTTTTCAAACTTATGGTACTGGTACTACTGAAATAATTGTTTTTTACACAAATAACCCTGCTCCCCATTATGAGCTGATACTAGCGGATAACATGGGCTTTTTAGAGGGTTGTCTTGCCATGTTACCCACTCCATTCCAATACATTAGTTTTTTCAATAAAATGAAAAAACCAATTCCAAATGATGAAGCTGCGTTAGTTCAACAAACACACGATCAACATTATGGACTTTCCACGTTTAGTTAAATCAAAAATTTTTAATATATCAGTTCAAAGTCATAATTTTATATATTATCTAAATTTATGTCTTATTATATAACTAATATTAAAACGCCGGTTCAAATTACATGCTTTAAAATTATTTTTTACCAGATGTTCTGTTTAGAACTTTATGTATTTCGGAACTTCCGGCTGGCGCTTCTTCAGCAGGACGCTTCCTTTGAAAAAAGTCTGTTATACTCGGCTGTTTTTTCGTAATATGTGCGCTAATTGCTTTATATTCTTCACTCTCTGAGCCATAATCAGCTTTGATTGCTCGCTGTTCCGCTTGAAGGATCTGCTTAAATGAACTTGTTAACCCTCGTTTATCAAATTCAGGCGTAGAACGTGAAAAAAGCTTTGACAAACAAATAGCTGCATTTGTGAAATCATTTCTATAAATTCGTCTGTCATAATTGGGTAACTCATTTTGATATAATCTAATTATTAAATCTACTGCACGTGCATCAAATCTTGGAAAATTAACTTTTAACACAACATGACATAACTGTAAAATAACGCGTACTCTTTCTTTTAAATTATTATTATTAGGCTGCAATGCTAATGATTTCTCAAGAAAATCTAAATTTTCATCTACATTCTTATAAAATTCATCTAAAAATTGCTCAAGCTCAGCTTTTTTACGATCTATATTATTTGTTTGCCAAGAAGGAAGATTTTTAAGATCCTCTAACTTTCCATTGATAACTTTTTCCAAATAAGCTCTGCGCCAATTGTTTAAATCTGCCAAATAAGCATAACATCGTGCTTTGAGTGAATTTGTTTTTGCAGACTCAACAATTCGATTTAGTAGCATTCTTGCATTATCACGATCATTTTTGGCTTTAAAATAATAATACTGATCTAACAAAATTTCTTGATAAGTTTCTTCGTCTATTTTGTTTTTTAAGTCATCTAGTTCTATATAAATAATCCTAGCTTCTTCTACATTTCCTAATCGTACATACGCTTTCGCAAGATGCTTTCTAATTTTTATATGACGCTCAAAATTTTCTGTTGGTGTTAACGCTTGTGCTATTGTTAACAATCGTACGACTTGAGCACTATTATAATCATGATCTAGATAATATAACGCCACCTGAAATAACAATTCATGATAATTTAAATTTAATTTTCTAGTATTGTCTTCTGAATAACGTTCCAATGCTTCAAAATGTGCCGCAGATTCAGCACAAGCGCTAATACGTTGACGGTTATATTTAGAAAATTCTGATAAAACATCGATTAAAGTTGAAACACTTGGTGTCGTTGCCACATCAAGTGTACGCATGTTATTTCTAACCACTTCTTGTAATAACCGATGAATTTTAACACTTGTTTTACTGACAGGATAAATCAAACTGTATCTTAACAAACTAGCAATACTATTTGAATCAAAATCTTCCCGTAATCGCAATAGTTCAGCACTTATTTGATCAGGATGCAGGTAAGCCAGCATATAAATCATGGCTTTTGTAGGTTCATTAAGCTTGTCGAGTGAAATAGACCACGTGGTTAATACAGTATATTGATATCTGTCGTCTGTCGAAACACCTAGTAAACGAAGACGATTTTGTTCTTTAAGTAATAATTCTAAATACTCTTCAACAGTACAGCCAAAATTATTTCTTATATAAGCAGTTGCTTGTGTAATTGCCAATGTTAAATATTGTAGCGCTTCTGCAAGTCTAGCGGCCACATCACGTTGACAGTTAGTTTCTTGCGTTAGTTGCTCAATAGCATCAGAACGCATTTCTAAAGTATCTGGATCTAATATTATCTCTTTAAAATGACGGCTAAACTTTTGATTTCGCGTCGTTACAATCACAGTAAAATCATGATCAGTATAACCAACATTCATAGGTGGTAAAAACATTTCAATCTGTTGATAATCCTCTACATTATCAAAAATTAATAATGTTTCGCCTGCTTTTTTTAAAGCGTCATAAAAACATTTTTTTCCCACCCTGCTTGAGACAATTTCAAATTTAATCCAAGTTTTAAAACAACTGCTTCAAATGTACTTTGGATAATTTCTGTTGTATCTGCAGTAATGTAAATAACATGACTATAAGTTTTTCGATAATTCCAGGCATATCGTATCGCTAACTCTGTCTTCCCGCTTCCACCCATTCCACTGATATTGCAACGTAAATAAGGGTTTCCTTGTTTTTGTGAAAGCAATTCGTGCATTTTTTCTAAAAACATTCTTCTTCCGACAAAACCAGGAAGAGGTTCAGGCACTGTAAAAATAACTTCACTTTTACGATTTGTTATTCTTCTGAAATGCTCTACATTTTCCGTAAATAAATCCTGTTCTATTTCACTCGAAACAGTCATTCTTTCATAAACCTCAAGCCATCGTGCTGCAATTCGTTTCATATCATCGAGTGCCATTTCTATTAATGAAACACGAGGGATATGTTTTCCTTGTATTAATTGAATGGCAGAAACCATTAACTCTGCTTGAACTGAATATATATAGGGTCCTACTACGGCGTTATAAATAAAGTTGACTGCATTTCCACGACAGAGCATATGCAGTTTTTTACCACTGAGTGTAAAGGTTGATGTATGATTAAAGCTGTTTTCTTGAGCTTTTGACACTAACCAAGACAGGTCAAATTCAGTATTAGCTGACGTAACTGATGCAATATAAGCATTATCTTTTAATTTTAAAAACAAATCTCCTCTGCGAGCTTTATTGCCAGTTGCACTAATAATAAAATCAGAGCGATTTAATAATTCTTCTAGAGTAACAACTGTAAATCCATAACTGGATGCCAATTGCGCTCGAATAGGGTTAGATTCACAAACTAACA
>JBFWPS010000210.1:0-4027 GCA_050249855.1 Gammaproteobacteria bacterium | reverse complement strand
TACTTCAGGCCATTTTTTTTTGATTATGGGTAAAACTTCATTTCGAATATAATTTCTATCAAATCTGGGATTTATATTACCTTCATCTTCAATCCAATGGAGGTTATTATTTTTTGCATACTCAGTGAGTGCTTCTCTCGTAACATCTAAAAGTGGTCTTACCAAATAACCTTGGCCGAATTCTTTTATTTTGGGCATAGCAGCAAGACCTGCAACACCTGCACCACGAAATAGCTGTAATAACAATGTTTCTGCTTGATCATTTTGTTGATGGGCCGTAAATAAATAATCACCTTTATTTAATAATGGTTTTAATTTTTCATATCGTGCATCGCGTGCTTGATTTTCGATACTTTCACCTGCATGTGCATCAATCTCAACTAAAAATGATTTAAATGTAATGCCATGAGCTTCACAGCTTTTCTTGCAAAACGTTTGCCAATCATTCGCATTAGGGCTTAATTGATGATTAATATGTACTGCTATAACTTTTTGTGAGATTTGAGCACGCAAAACTGATAAAGCATGAAGCAAGACTTGAGAATCTAACCCTCCACTATAAGCTATCCAAATAGTTTTATTAGGGTCTAATGTTTGAATCAAATGATATAATGAAACTTCATTGAACATCTGCTGCTTGACCTACTGTCACAGTAATGAAATTTTTCATATTTAAATTGAGCTTTAATGCATTTTTTACATTTTCTAAATTAACGGCTTCGGCACGCGTAGTAAATGTATCTAAATAATCTAAGGGTAAATGATAAAATCCAATGACAGTGAGATAATTGGCAATATCACTATTATTATCTAACATGAGTGGAAAACCACCTATGATATTTGCTTTAGCAGCATTTAATTCTTTTATAGTAGGTCCGTTATTAATAAAACTACTGGTTACTCGATTAGTCAGCTCAATTGCTTTGCTAGTATTGTTTGTTTTGGTTTGTAGATTAATCATAAATGGGCCATTTGCAGCTAAAGGTAAAAAATAACTGCTTACACTATAACTATATCCATGTTCTCCACGTACATTTGTAAACAATTGAGAAACCATGCTACCACCTAAGGTATAATTTCCTAAAATCAAAGGCAAGTAATTAGGATTTAAGCGTGACACACCTAACTGACCCATATAAACCGTAGTTTGGCTTGAAGGATAATTAATATGAAGTGTTTTTGCTTGAGGCATTACTGCCATAGGCAGCGCTTTTGCTTTTGCAGTTTTAGACATTCGACTTACAATTTTATCTACTAAATCTTCAGCTTCACTTCTTGATAAATCACCTACTATTGTAATAACTGCATTATTGGTTGAATAATAACGATGGTAAAATTTTTGTAGATCACTGCTTGTGATTGCAGAAACACTTGCTTCATTACCTAATACAGGATGTGCATAAGGATGTGTTCCGTAGAGTGCTTGCATGAAGGTATCTTGTGCCAGCTGATTCGGATCTTGTTTTGATGCCTGGATTTCAGAAAATGTAACGTTTTTTTGTCTTTGCAATGCCAGAGATGAAAAATTCGCTTGGCCTAACAATTGTCCTAACAAGCTTACAGCTGGTTCTAACAATTCATCTTTAGTTAATGATCTTAATCCTACAACCGTCATATCTCGCGTTGTAGAAACATTAAATTGCGCCGCTAGTTTTGCAAACTTTTCAGCTATTTGATCTGCATTTAATGTTTGGGTTCCTTGATCAATCATACTTCCAGCTAAATTAGCAATCCCATACATTTCTTCATCTCTAGCAGAGCCAGCATCTAGCGCAACTAGGATATCAACCATGGGTAACTCACCTCGTTGAACAAAATAAACTTGCGCACCATGATCTTCCCAGTGCTGAATAGGTATATGCACGGGTTGTGCAAATGATGGCTGTAAAATTACATTAGATAGAAATAAAACGATTAAAGTTCGAATTGTTCGCATCATTGTTCTTTGCTACCCATTTTCTTTGGAATTAAATAAGCAATCGTTAAACGATTATTGACTAAATATTTTTTTGCCACAGCTTGTACTTGTTCAGGTGTAACTTGTTCAATTGCTTTTACATAATGCTCTATTTCATCGGCCCCTAAACCTAAAACTTCAAAACTACCTATTTCATTTGCTTGTGTTTCCAATGAATCTTTTGCAAAAATCTTATCTGCTATCACCTGATTTTTTATTCTATTTAACTCGTCTTCACTAATTAGATTATTTTGAACTTGTTGAACAGCAGAGATAATAGCTTGTTTTAACTTTTCTAAACTTTGTCCTTGCGTTGGAATCGCATTAAAAACAAATAAGCGTGGTAGTCTGCTATCAAGGTCATAATCCACTTCAACATTGCTTGCGATTTGTAGTTTTCTTACAAATTCTTGTTGTAAACGTGAACTTTTATCTCCAGCAAACACTGCCGATAAAATTTCTAAAGCATACGGTTCACATGCTTGTTTCGCATTAGGTAAAGTAGGAACATTATAACCCATTTTTATGAGCGGAAGTTGTGCTGGTACATTGACTATGATTTCTTTTGAGCCTAGTTGCGATTGATCAGCTGGTGATTTTAAAACGGGTAAAGTTCTTCTTGGAATATTGCCAAAATATTTTTTCGCTAATTTAAAAACAAGTTCTGGATGTACATCCCCCACAACGACTACAATTGCATTATTAGGTGCATACCATTGTTTATACCATTGTTTAACATCATTAAAAATCATCGAATTTAAATCACTCATCCAACCAATGGGTGCATGGTGATAAGGACTTGAAATAAATGCAGCCGCATTAAAACGTTCTGCTGTAAGCCCCATAGGATTATCATCCGTTCGCATCCTTCTTTCTTCTTTCACAATTTTAATTTCCTTTGCAAAAGATGCAGGTGTGATATTTAAATGCTCCATACGATCAGCTTCCAGCGCAAATGCTAAAGCTAATTTGTTTGCCGCTAATTCATTATAATAAAAAGTATAATCAAAACTGGTAGCTGCATTTAAACTACCACCATTAGCTGAAACAAGCTTTGTATACGCATCTTTGGGGTAATGTCGACTACCCTCAAACATCAAATGCTCAAGCACATGTGAAATACCGGTGAGGCCACTGGGCTCATAGCTGGAGCCCACCTTGTACCAAACCTCAACTAATACAACAGGTGCTCTATGGTCTTCTTTAACAATCACTTTTAAAGCATTAGGTAAAGTTAATGAATCTGAAGTAGGTTGTTTTGAGCATGAGCATAAAACAAACAAAAAGGTCAAAATGTAAAAAAGACTATAAATAGTACGTTTCATAGCTGGCGGTTGCCTGTAATAATGGTAAACTGAAGCCCGTCATTAAATCATTCTCTAGAATATTAAGCAAATATGTTTAACTTTTTAAAACGAAACAAAACAGCTGTCACAACAGAAACTACACCTAAACCAGGTTTTTTTCAACGTTTAAAGCAAGGGTTACAGAAAACTCGCCAACAGTTTGGCCAGACACTCTCAAATCTTCTGCTTGGAAAAAAAGCCATTGATGCAGCCTTACTCGAAGAAATTGAAACTATTTTATTAACTTCTGATGTGGGTATAGAAGCAACTCAAGCGATTATCAAATCTTTAACCGAGCGCATTACTCGCAAGCATTTAAACGATTCAGAAACTCTTTTAACAAATTTACAAGAACTATTAATTGAAATGTTAACGCCTTGTGTTAAACCCTTAGAGTTCACCGAAGAGCAAAAGCCATTTGTCATTTTAGTCGTGGGCGTCAATGGTGCGGGAAAAACCACAACAATAGGCAAATTAGCTAAACAAATGCAAAATGAAGGTTTAAAAGTCATGCTTGCTGCAGGTGATACATTTAGAGCGGCCGCGATAGAGCAACTACAGGTATGGGGTGAAAGAAACCAGATTCCTGTGATAGCACAACAAACAGGGGCCGATAGCGCATCGGTTATCTATGATGCATTACAATCTGCCAAAGCGCGTAATATGGATGTATTAATTGCAGATACGGCAGGAAGGCTTCATACAAAAGAAGATTTCATGGAAG
>JBFWPS010000209.1:0-4043 GCA_050249855.1 Gammaproteobacteria bacterium | reverse complement strand
TACTTTACACAATTGTAACTGCTTCATTTAATCACGATGATATAAACGAAGAGCTTAGAGTGCTCGATCAAGCCGCTTATGATTTAATAAATATCTATAATCATGTTTATACGGTCGATCAACCACTGGTCCTATTAATGGCTAAAGGTTCTGGTTTTTTAGATAATCCAGATCCAATCAAAATAGAAGCAGTGTATCTTAATGCAATGGATGCACTCTTTGCTTATAAAGAAATGAAAGAATTGATAGACATGGAATCAACCGAACGTAAAGAAGCTTTTAAGAAACACACTTCCTCGCTCAAAATAGGACCCGATTACAAAGTTTTCTTCGAATTAGCTAGAACACCTGAAAGTAAAATGCAAGCTGAAAAAGAATATGAAGAAAATTTCCAACAAGCATTAAAAAACTTATTAACCGCTGCTGAAAACGGACACCCTTATGCGATGGATATAATTGGATGTGCCATGATCAGTGGCATAATAGAAATAGATGGTATTGCTATAATTGAAGATTACCCAGAATCTCCTAAAATTGGTGCTGATTTATTAAAAATCTCTACTCCTTTCACTAAAGGTGGTTCTATGTTGGTATTAGCACTTTATTATAAATATATAGAAAATAATCTCGAAGAAACATTGAATTGCTTGAAACAATGTTATTTAAATGGCAATGATGATGTACTCGAAGAAATCATTAAAATTTTTGAACGTGGTTATACTGAAAAAAACACAAACCGAGTTATTTTCGAAGCATTTTCAGAACTTGCTGCTAACACATTAAAAGATATTGCTATTGAACAGAGTTCGCCTTCTATAGCTTCAATATTAGCCGAAAATTATCTATATAATTTATCAAATGTAGATGAAGGTTTATTTTGGTATGAACGTGCAATTAAATTTGGAGTTTCTAATTCCACACAAATATTACAGTCTTTATATCAAGATGGATTAAAATCAGAAGATGGTAAGGTTGTATTAGAACCTAAAGATGACCAAGTTCAAAAAATACTATCTGTTACTATTGCTGTTTTAGCCGAACAAGGTAGACAAAGACGTGCAACCTTACCTTTAATGCCAATCTCTGGTGGAAATCACTAGTCACAGTGGTGGGCACACGTGCACTTCACACTAAATTAAAATTTAAACCTCACTGCATTGCACGTTTTGCCCACCCTACGAAATATTTTACGCATTTGAATTTACTATAAATGTAGGGTGGGCAAAGCGCGTATGCACAGCGTACAAACCTACAAATGATTTATGAAGCGCGTGCCCACCAAGCAGCGTTTTGGTGGGCACACGTGCACTTCACACCAAATTAAAATTTAAACCTATCTGCATTGCACGTTTTGCGCACCCTACGACGCTATATAATTCGTAAGTGAAATCGCGGTCATTGCGAGCACGAGCGTAAGCGAGTGCGTGGCAATCCAGTACTGCATTGAAATAGATAATCAGTTCTGGATTGTTTCGCTACGCTCGCAATGACGAATATCTTACTACACTAATGCTGCATCATTGTATGATGAACTAAATAATCAGCAAAACCCAAACTAACACTGCTTACTTTTTTTATTTTACTATCACTAGCTACTTTTACTTTATCTGTTAAAGCTTTTGCTTCCATCACTTTATCTTTTAATCGATGCTCAATTTCATCATAGGATGAAACGTTACCATTGGATACACACTCACGTAAAGTTAGAATTTCATCATGCACTGCTTTCATTTTTACATATTTTTCTGTATCTTTTTTCTTATCATAATTTTGAGCTGCTTCTTCAGAAGGGTTATTAGCATCCAAAACGTCACATAACGCCCCATAAGACTTGGAACTATCATGTAATTCTTTTTCTTGGCATGCAATCGATAACATGGCAGAAGCTTTAAAAAAGGCTTCGTTATCTTGTGCACAAATCACTTGCGCAGTTAAACCCACATCCGGTAACTCAACTAAAAAATCTTTAAATGAATCAATAAATCGATCAACCGCCTCTTTCGCAAATGGATCAGAACATTGTTGAGAAAGTAATTGTATGTTCAATAAATATCTTTTTAACACCTCTTTATCATCAGTATATGGAGCTTCACTTCTGATTGCTAATACTTGCTCAAAGCTACTTTCAAAATTTTCTCCTAATCTTAAAACAGCACTAGGTGAAGCTCCTAATGCGTGACCTAACATACAAAGTATTGCAACTCTTATCGCAAAAGAATCTGTTCTAGCCGTAATAAAATTATTTTTAAGTGCTGAATCATTTAAATACCAAGGAGCATCCATTATAATAGGATCATTCTCTTTTAATTTTTCACCTGAAAGTAAAACCATATTATCATAATTTGTAATTAAGACGGGGAAATAAGTAGGTTTTTTAGCTGCGTCATATATAGGATCCGCAATCACAAAATTTTCTGGCCTAGTAGAACCATGCAATAAGCCGATTTGACGTAATTGATTTTGGCCCTCCATCATACCACGAGCAAATTGATTCAATGTTTCGGCAAAATAAACACTAAAAGCACTTAATTTATTTTTTCGTTTTTTATTCTTAAGCATGATTTTAGGTAAAAACTCTGCAATATTTCTTTCATAAATAAATTGATCATGACCATTTTTTTTATGTATATAATCAACATAAGGTTTACTAACAATCGCGTAGAAATGACCAACCTTTTTTCCATCAATTCCTTTTTCAAAAGACAATTTTTTAGGTTGCCCATCTTCTTTGATTGGCATCACTGATGTCATTGAAGAATTATTCTCTAACGATAATTTTTTAGCATTTTCTACCGCTCTTGTAATAACTTCTTCTATTTTGGCTTTAAGTTTAGGTTTGTAATCATTTAACGCATATAAAGTTACCTTTACATGACCTTTTGAATCACAAAGCGCTAATATCTGTGGATCATCACCTTCATATTTATATAAAGCAGACATCCCATAATCCCCTATAGGTGCCATACTCGCCACGTAGTGATAATCAGGTCCAAGACTATTTAATCTCTCTGAATTGAACATAGTTACACCTTCATTCTTATTGAATCATTCATTAAAATATAGTACTTAATTTGAGTAAAAGAAGAGCAAATGAAAAATAAATTTTAATCACTCGCTGTAACATTCTGTTCCATTGTCAGAAAACTAAACATACCAAAAAGGCTATAATTAAAACAGAATAATCAATTCGGTCATTTTCTGTTAGTAGCACGCCAAAATGCCCGGTTTAGGTAGCAAGCTAATTGTCCGCTTTATTCTACTAAAATGTATTCATTAAGTGCAGTACTTTGTGAATACCATGTCCAGGCTTTTGCCAAGCGGATTTAAGCAAAAGCCTGTATTTGATTCGCCTTTGGTAATAATGCGCCATCAGCCTCATAATATCCTAAACACCGAGGACCGTGGAAAATAGCCATCCCTCCGTGACTATATTCATGCACACGTACTTTCACTTTAGCGTATGAATATCGATGTTGATTACTTGGTATTTGTAATCGCCTATTTAAATAATTCACCGTATTATCTTTATTAACCGTTCGAGTCTCTTGTATGCAAAGAATATCTTCTAAATTACTATTACTCGTCACCCAAGGCACAAATGCTTCGTCTTCCATTTCAGGTTTAATACGAAAACGTCGATTAAACGCCGGTAAAAATTTTTCTTTTAAAAAAATATTCGCTTCTTTCATCGTTGTAATTTTGGCTAACGCTAATTCTTTCGGTAGCCGTCCTTGTAACGTTCCAAACATGCGTTCTGAGCGACCTCTTGCTTCAGGAGAATAAGCTGGGATAAGCTCAATCCCCAACTGTTTCATTGCTCTTCCAAATTGCGTTGGTCGATGCCTATCTACTTTGCCGCCAACTTCAGGCGTTTAACAGTAATGTGAGCCTCGATCATCGTACTATGAACAAAAAAGACCGTGCGATTCAATCACTTCTTTAACGCCTTTAAAACTACTCCAAGTTCCTTCTTCTTCAACAAAAAATGCCGAATAAATCTCCCTGTCAGCATCATCCAGCGTTACAATTAAATCCCATTGACA
>JBFWPS010000208.1:0-4081 GCA_050249855.1 Gammaproteobacteria bacterium | reverse complement strand
GCGTTTGATCGCATGCTGACAATATTTTTTATATATTCTAATCCATTTTTTAATATAGTTTTTTCAGGAACATTTTTTTCATTTTCTATCTTTGTTCTAATTGAATCTAGAATATTGAGTGCATCTTTAAAAGCATTAGTTTGGGTTGTCATATGTTTTGAAGAGTCATATAATTCAATGCTAGAATTTATTTCTAAGAAATAATGTAATTTACCTAACTCTTCACGCAAAAAAGCACCAATTTGTTTAGGATCATTGATGTATTCATATAGCTCCATTAGTTCATGAATATTTTTTTTGTCACAAATTAATTCTCGATCTTTAAAATAATCGATTACCTTGTCATAGAATTTAAAAGGTAATCCCTCATGAGCTGCGGTTCGCATCAGGCTTCTCCTCAATAAATCGTTAATTTTTATTCTAACTTATATTTAGTATAACACGTGCTATAGTTAAATTAAGTTGATTTCAAAATAAACAAACATGCTCTTTTTTGTAAAGTGCGCTAAAAGGTCATTTGTATGCATAAAGAACTTCCTAATGGAGATGGCAAAGCATTTACAGTTATAAGAACACTAGGTGAAGGTGCTTATGGTATTGTAGAGTTATGTCTTTATCATGGCAGTGAGCCAGATGTTTTACGATGCTGTGATCAGAATGGCTATGTGGCACGCAAAACACTGAAAAGCAGTGACCACAATCAACGTGAGGCATTGAGAAAGGAATTAGCAATAGCGAGGTACTTAAAAGATTCAAGTATAGACCATGATTATTTCTCTTCACCTTTTAGTATTATTGCCCCATTGAGAGATCAATCTGGAACTGAAATTGGAATCATTTCTCAGTGTGTTGCTTTTCATTATGATGAAAATACACTTCCTATTACAGCGGATTTATCAAATTTTCTGAAATTACTTTATGTTTCTGATCCTTGTATAAATGGAACTATTCTTGAACTTTATTCACGTAACCCAGCTATTTTTTTGAGTCATATATTTAGTTCTATGGAATTCACTCAACGTTCCGTGAATAAAACAGGTGTATTACATCTGGATATTGCATGTAGAAATTATCTAGTGGGTATTCCAAGTATTGATTTAGATGGAAATCTTAAAGATGCACCATTGACACTTGGAGATTTTGGTCGTTCCGAAAAAGTTGGTGAAGGTCAAGTGGTAATAAAAGGTGATACAGTTGTACCATTAAGATGGATGGATATCAATTCCATTCAAAAAAATACACATACTATACGTACTGATATATTTGCTTTAAAAGTTTCTATGATTGAAGCGATAGGTTATGCCTTAGGTGTAAAAGATCCTATTGAAATTTTACAAACAAATCCGAATTCTAATGAACGACTGTTTTTGCTAAGCAGCAAAGAAAAAGATCTAGACGATGTGCGCTTAAAAGGCTATTTTCAAAATGTTTTAAGGATATTAGAACATTTTTATTATCCATTAATGAAGCATCAAATAATGATTTTAATGGATGCATATGAAGATTATCTAATTAACACACCACTTCCATCTTTAGATATGCCTTTTTTAGAAGCGCTGGATGAAAATAGAAAAGCTTTAGAAAGTGCACAAGAAAAATTTTTAATGTTGATGAGAAAAGCAGAAATTGATTCTTTAGAAGATGGTAAAGTGTCTGGATTTCGTCGCTCAGCTGGTAAACCAGGGGTAAATGTTTATGAAGAAAAACCGCTAAGGACAAATTATGAAGAAGCTCCTGCAAAAATATCTACTTTAATCGATACAGAACAAGGCTTAACAAGTTCATCTGAAAGTTTAGCTAATATATCAGATGATAAACGAAGTAGTACTAGTGCATCACAAGGGAACGAATCAGACTTAGAAAGTGAAAATGAAAATTTGTCAAAAGTTATTATCAAGTTACATTTTGCAAGAAGACCAATTGGAATAGTTGGCTTGTCATCAGAAGGTAGCCAAAATGATTTATTAAATCTAGAAAAAATGAAAGGTATGTTAAAAAAAGAGGGCTATAAAGTAAAAATTGAAAATAATACTTTAAATGCGACCAATGCAAAGACTGGAAAGAAAATTCAATTTGAATTGGAAGATAATAGAATTATCGTTGATACACCGACTGAAGAAACATTTCAATTCATCGTAGATTATATTAAGAGCCCAGCAGCTTTTTCAAGCAAATGTACAGTCTGTATTTTAAGTTATAGTAATACAGAATCGCTAGAGAACATCTATCGTGTATTTAATCAAGAGCATATTCTTTTAACCGGCAGTAAAGAATTAATGTCTGAACTAGAAAAAATAGAATTGAGTTTTCGTTCAAAGCCACCTGATGGTCTAACTGCTTAATCTTGCTTACTTAGTCAATATTTAGCCAAACACCTGCTATAGTTGAATTATGAGGTATTTAAAAAGAATATGTGTGTCTTTTTTGATAATGGCTGGTTATGGTGATTGCTTATGCTAAATGAAGGTGAGAATCTTGATACTGAAGCGAATAACCCATTTACGTTCATCAACAGATTAGGTGAAGGAGCATTTGGGGTAGTGGATTTATGTCAGTATAATGGAGCTGATCTGGATTGCCGCGACACGCAATGACAGCTTTGTTTTTCCTAAGTCCTATATTAATCAGGTTCATTATAACATGAGTTCTATTTATAATTATACTTTTGACTGCCTTGTCCATTGTGGTATTTTTTGTTGGATGGATATCTGATCGAGAAAATGTTTTGAAACAGGATTTTTAATATGCTGACACAGCCTTATGTCGTTAATCTTTCATCGATTATTCAATTAGGAAAAATTTTTCCAGATGGGATTCAAGCATTTGTAACTTTATGTGATGAGTCACCTGGGTGGTTTGCCTCATATCCTGGATTGTTTAGAATGACTAACTATGCTTGGGTAAGTTTTCAGTGCTATCGTCATACAAAAACGATAGACGATTATAAGAAAGAATTGATGAATACTGATCAATTTATCAATGAGCTGTTAAATATTTTTTATTTTTTAAAGGATAAAACGGATGGAAGGCAGTTATTAGTAAATGCTTGGAATGCCACTATCAATTGGGATGCTGAATCAACAGCCAGGGTTAGAAAATTATTTAGCCAAGCTAACAACTTGCCAATTTATTTTATATCAAACACAAATCCACTTAATTTTCAGAAAATAATGGAATTTTTAAGAGTTAATATTTCAGAGATTCAATGGAATGAAAATATTCAAATTCCAGAGCGGCAAATAGATGATCCAAAACCAGTTGAAATTGCGCCTAATATATTTGTTTGTTTATCTTTTCATTATGGCTTATTCAAAACACCGGGCCTGATAGAAAATGTAATTGATCATCTTGGAACTGAGATTACTTTGATTAGTCAGTTTGAAGATGATTTAAAAACAGCTAGTATTTTAGGCGTAAGTCCCGCAAATATACATACCGCACCACAGTTTTATGAAAATTCAAGAAATGATCTAACGCTATAACTTATCTTTCGTAAGTCTAGATAAAGATAAGGATAGATTCATTATTCGACAAGTTGTGGTTTATTAGGTCGAACATGTTTAAAGAAATGATTAGAAACCCGTTTAAAACACGGGTATTATGAGATGTAGAAATTAAGTTATATAGGGTTTACGCAAAACATAAGATGCATTGTAAACGAATTGTCGTCATTGCCAGGGCCACGTTTTATGTGGACCGTGGCAATCCAGTGCTGAGTATCTAAATCAACTTAGTGCTGAATTGCCGAGCACTCGCTGACGCCTGTGTTCGCAATGATGGATCTGTTTTCGTAAGTCCTATCATTTAAGTAGCTTTTGAATATTAATGGAATAATAAAATGAGACATCAAAAACTAGTTGAATTACAAGATGATGCAAATTCGAATAACAAAAAAAAATTTTTGAGTCATGTTGCAACTTTATTTTTTGAAACTGGTTTTCAAGTAATTGATTTAATCGATGCAATTCAAAATAACGATCTTCAAATTTCTCCTGATTGGATCAATGCGATTGCTGATATGTTCGGCAAAGGTAGTCAGTATTCGATGGTTAATTACAAATTCGCATTTGATTTTTATGAA
>JBFWPS010000207.1:0-4094 GCA_050249855.1 Gammaproteobacteria bacterium | reverse complement strand
TGTATTTACAAATCCACATCCTGAACCAACCAAATACCATCAGCGCCGATTTCGCGGCAGAACATTTTCATTGTGCCGTTTATAAAACCGCCCATATTTAGTTTGTAATTGTTCTCGTCTCCAACTTTCCAGTTAAGACCTTCTAATTGAACAGACTGTTCCATAGCAACTTGTTGAGAAGCAACCAAAGCCTGTGCAAACGTGTTGTGTGCGTGTACTGCGCTAGTAGAACATACAATAGCAGCAGCCATAATGAATGACTTAAACATAATTCCTCCTTGAGTTTAGTCTTTATTATTTTGTTTTTGTGTATTCATCACATCACAGACAAAGGGCCAGAGCCAAGAGATTTTAACCCCCTGAGAACCAATACAATTAGTTTGAGGCAAACCTAGCCCTAGGTCTAGGTCTGGCATGGTCATTGAAAAGCACTTATTCGGACCAAAATATTTATATATTGGAGTTAAAATGCACCCTATTGTTTTTAGTTTAATTTCAACATTAATAGCTGTTCAGGCAATTGCTAACCCGTCTGAAACATCAACACTTACTTATCAAACCCAAAGACCTTCAAACTGCCACACACTTGTGTTAGAAGCTCAAAACACAAAAAACCTTACCGATCTTCAAAAAAACAATCTTTTGAAATGTTTTGCTCCGGTAATTAAAAAAGATATAGAAAAAAACTTTGATAGGCTCGGAACTCCAGAAGTTACAGCCTTTGAGGCAGAAGATTTTAAAAAGAACTGCTCCCATCACTCTGAGGCCAAAGAAGCTCTGTTAAAAAGATCTTCTGATACTGGAGCAGATTTATTTGAATGCGTTAGCGTTTCTTCAAAAAAAGCCACGGTTTTTTCTGAGGCCATGGAAGTGCAGGTGAGACATCCTGAAAACAAATCTTTGGTAGACGCCATAAATTTAGTTTATCGTCTTTCATTTCAAAAAACAGAGTACCCATTTTCTATTTATAAAATTTTAAATTACGCAGAAAATCACCACAACTCTGGTGTGTTTTTAATTATTACCCTAGATCGCAACTCGCTTAAACCTCTTTATTTAAGCTCACTTCTTGGCTGTGGTTGTTACTTCTCGGCCACCGCGTTAGGCGGTGGTGATGCGTGGCCATTTGGTAAAACTGAAGTGCATGGGTATCAAATTCCAAACCAAATTGATCTTAGTGCGTTTTCAGAAAATGAACTTCCTATTTTTCAATTCGAACTTTCTTCGCTAGGTCATAGAGTGAAGAACGTTGGCTTGCTGAAACAAAGTTTAAATGAATCCAAACTCTATGCATTAAAAAATATGGAAGAATTAGACCAGCTACCTGTATATTTGTTTGATGGTAATTTAAATAGAAAACTCAAAACCTCTTGGAAAAGTTCTTATTTTTATCTGGAAGACCACGGAAAGTCTTTACAAGGTTTGGTTCGCGGCGCCTATAATTTTTGGGAAAACAAAGTAAATTATATTCTGGCTGCAGGTGATTGGTCGTTAGGTTGGGATCGTAGATTAACGCCGAAATACCAAGGGGATGCGAAATTGTTTTCTGTTACACTTTCGCAAAAACACCGTGAAGATGCTTATTTTGAAAATTTTGATAATGTTATTTCTTTGTATGAAAAACTTTGCATAAATTCAGACAATAGGAAGTGTGGGTTGTAGAGTTATTAGTAATTTATAAACACTCTAGTGTGGTGTGAGCTCGCAGGTCATCAAGTGGCCAACTCCGAAATATGAAATTAAGTAGTATCTGGCCAAATTAGAATTATATCGCAAAAAATGCATCCATAGAGTATCAGCGGAAGAGTAATCCGCCACAAAGTTTCCGTCTTCAACTATAAATGATTTTTTAAATGGTTCGGCAAATTTTTGTTGGGCATTTGCTGTGTTGATTTCGGTGTATGGGTTTTGATCAAAGAAAAATCCAAAACTTCCATTAAAATATATCTCGTTAGAGCCCTCTTTATTTAAAAGGTAAATTACACCGTAATGTTCTTTGCTTGAACTGTAATGAATGCTCGCATGATAGCATGATCCGCTGGCAACGATCGGCAGTTCTGGGGCCTCAGTCGTCCCTTTAAAAAAAGACATTTGATTAAATTTTTCATATCCGCACCCCTAATCCAGCCAGTTGAGCATAGCAATCAAGGGAGCACAAATTTAATTTACTGATTTTGCAACATGTCTATTCAGTTTGAACTTTGAAAGAATCAATTCAAATAATAATGCTTATAAAAAGTTACCTTCAATAACGTAATCTTCCTTTAAGACTTCGGGTAATTTTCTTAGAGAACCCATGGTTTCATCAAAGTCGCTGCGACATTTAAAGTTTACTATCATGTCAAATAGCGAACCTATCATGGCGCCATTATTCTGTGGACAGCTTAACTCGTTCGAAACAATAAAGCCTGTTTGATCTTTAAAATTTGCAAGACTTGTCTTCTGGCATGAAGAATTTTTGTCTTCTAAACAAATGGCTTCTTTCCAAAATAGCGGCCTTGATCTACAGCCGTAAATTCCAACAAGACTTGGTTTTTTAACAGCATCCCTTAAGCTATATAGCATTTTTAAATATCCAGGTCTTTTCTTTTTAAAAATACTGTAGTTGGGCTCACCTACGCTATCGCGCCAATCGAGAGGAACTGGTGAAAAATCTGGCCCACCACCAGCTCTTGCGTGTCCGTAATAAACACAAATTTCACAAGATTTTTGGTCACCCTTAATGCCACCAAAAAAAAGATCTTCTGCGTTTTGCGAGTATTTCTTTTGTGTAGATGAGTTTAAGTTTTTGCTATCACTGCTACTGGCAGAAGAGTACGCCATAGTAACCGCAATCGTCATGGGCTGGAGCTTGCCGTTTTTAGAAATATTCACAATTTTTTCGAGGTAACGAACATTCTCATATGATTTAGAACTAAAATATGTAAAACCACAAACGGCTCTTGTTTTTGCACTACATTCGCGGGTTAGTGCTGCAAATAAATCGGAAAAATATCTTTGATCTATGGTGCTGGTCACGCCGCCGGAGCCCATTGTGTCGTGGTAACCAAATACAAAATGAATATCGATTTTGTTATCTTCTAATAATTTAGAGTAGGTGTTATTACAAGATTGTGCTTCGTTAGGTGAGGAGCCCATCCAAGATGTTTTATTAAATAGCGATCGTTGTTGGTTTTTCGAGTCACGCAAATAATCTGCGTACTCTGAAATGTTATCTAGAGGTTGAATGGCAGAAGCTTTACATTTGTTATCATCGGCTTCGGCGGCTAAATTTACTATAAAGACAACCGCTGCAATTAAAAATATAAAAACTGAATTCATAAAGCACCAACTACTTTTAATTTATTGTTCAATAGAAATTTGACAGCTGAGCCCTGCCCAAGGAACACCTGTGTAAACTGATTGAAAAGGGTTATGTGATTGCCCCATAAAAACCGCACCATGTAACAACTGTGATCCCTGACGTAAGTAGTTTCCTACGAACACCAAAGATGTAACTTGGTTATTCAAGCTACGATTGGTTAAATTTATATAGCTAATATTCAAAGCTGGATTATTTCCAATATTAGATATCTTTAAATTACTGGGTACACCATTGGTTAAGGCTGTAACTTGACCCTCTTGAGTTAGACTCATTTGGCTTACACCAAACAGGTTACTTGCAGTACATTTAAGAGATTTTAATTTTGATAGCTCAAAATTAGTTCGAATATTTTCGGCTTGAACTGATACACTAAGAAGCATAATAGCAGCTAATAAAAACTTAAACATTGTCCATCTCCTGATTAAATAAGATGGACGCAAAATACACTATTTTAATCAGTCGGTGCTGATTTTTTTATAGCTCTGTAGTTTTTACTAGATCCCAACACATTCAGAACTGTATTGCGAAGAAAACTGCGTGTTTGATAACACATCGTTAATGAATTGAACTGTGTTTTTCCGCAACGTAGAGCCTATGCCTCTCTCAAATTCTAACCCATGCATTCCGTTGCACTGAATTGCAACTACTCCATTTTTTTTGTGATTTCTTGACCACATAACTGAGCTATTTACATCAACGAACTGATCTTTGTCTGGATTTGAAATAAACA
>JBFWPS010000206.1:0-4221 GCA_050249855.1 Gammaproteobacteria bacterium | reverse complement strand
AAACACGTACCAAAGTAATTATAGCTAGAGCGTATTGATTGGTTAAAACAGAAAGATACTCCTTCTCTCCCTTTAGGGGGAGAAGGTTGGGATGAGGGGGATGCTGATTATTCCTCCCCCCTCACCCCAACCCTCTCCCCCAACAAGTTGGGGGAGAGGGCGTTTAGGATTAACTCTGAACTAACAACTTACCGAAAGCTAATAGACTCATATTCATTCTGCGAATCATCTGAATATTCTTCATACCCGTTTCCGTTGTCTTCAATCTCTAATTCATCTATGCCAGAACTTGAAGCCTTTTCAAGAGTATCTCGCTCCAAAGACATAAATAATTCAAATGGCGCTTTTAAAACTTCTGGATCAATTTCAGGCCTACCTACTATTTCAGATCGACTACCCAAATTAATCCATTCTAGATCAATATAATCAAAAACATTCAATTCTAATTTTTTTCTCATAGGTGAAAACCAATGTAGATTTAAATGCTCAATAATTTCAGGATGATTACTTAATTGTTCAAACAGTGCTGCACAAAATGAATGTGGGTGACAACGCGTTTTACTACCCCAGTAATATCGATCTGAAAAATATTCTTCAAAAGCTTGACGGATCTCATCTAACGAAGTAGCAATAGCTACAGCATGTTCAAGTTTTCTTGCTTTTGCGTTTCCTTTTGTACCATGTGGATGAAGCAAACCAACATTTCGATTGGTATAGGCTCCTGCAAAAAGCGTACCAATTCCAGCTACCACGGCAAGTGGAGGTATAGAAGTTGAAGCAAAAGTTGCAGTCATGCCCGCAGAACCTGTTCCATAAGTATTACGCAGTGTTCTAAAATTTCTAAAGCAATTGTAATTAGCAAATGCTCTTGATACACACTGTTTGAAAGATAAGATTAACTTAGAATCTACCGGTTGCAACATTAACGCAAAGGATTTAACTGCATCAGCTCTTTCACTGGCCATATCGGCTTGAGTATAATCAAGCACTTCATTCCTCTTACTAGTGTTTAATGTTTTTAACTCAAATTCAAATGGGGGCTTTGGTAAAATTAACATACGTCTTTCATCAAAATTAATTCCCGTATCATATTTACCTAATAACCAGGCTAAATTGATTGCAGCCACTACTAATGGATATTTCTGCAATTCATTTAATAAATAACTTATATACGAATGATCATTCGCTCGTGTTTTAGGATCAGAAAAAAACTTTTGAAATTCTTTTTGAATCTGAGTTAAGTCTGTACTCGATCCAACTAGTGCCGCAAATGCTTTTACGCGTTCTAGTCCCGTACCACCATGGTGATGCCAAAGACCTCCCTTAGGCTGACCTGCATACTTATTTTGGGCATCTTTTATACATTGTTTAAGTGCTTTTATTACGTATGACTCTATCCATTCTGGTAGGAGTTCTGGTTTGACTTCATCAGCATTCACATTGTCATTATCACTTTTATACGCTTCTATTAATTCTAAAACCTTACGCAATACTACCGAATTATCATCATGAGCAGTCTCGAGATCTGGATCGGAAAATTTGAATAAATCGTCTGTATCTGAATCATAAGCCGTTCCACCTTGCGTTGTAGAATTACTAGTAACCGGAGTAGAATTAAGCCAATTGCGAACCCCAGACCCTAAATTACTAAACCAATCAGAACGGCGGCTAGGAGGCGTCGAATCAGACATGGGAACACTTGCCATTTCTCCAGTACCACCATATCCATACACTTCATCATCACTAGAATACATATTCAATCTTCTCCTCACTTAAACTTATTAAAAAATTTCTTTCTTCTAATCCCTCTTTGGAAAAGGGGCTAACAAGCATTTACAAATAAGCGCTCTTAAAAAAACATTTATACCCCCTTTGGAAAAGGGGGTGGTTTTGCGCTATTTGCAAAACCGGGGGATTTCTTCAGCCTCAAAAATCACCATTCGTGCATTTTACTAAGAAACACAGGCCTTCTATCATCACTTTACTTAAAAAGTCATAAATTATACTGTTTGAATGATGATTATTCAACATATCATTGATAAATATCAATTAATTTGCAGAAAAACTGGCTATTTCAGCCAGCATATGTTAAGATGTGTCCATTGTTTAATCAACCTGGTTGATAAAACATCCTATATCCAACAATAATTCAACTTATATAAATCATCCTGGATTTATACTCAAAACAATAATCTTTTCCGGGCCAACACTAAGAGGACTGTATTTATGGTTAACAGTATCTATAGTAGTACCGTGGTTTCATTAATGTTGTTAATGTCATCCGCACTATTTATGAATGACAATGCACAGAATATTTTGAGCATTAAAATAAAAGAACCCAAAGCTATCTCAAAACTACTAAAAGATAGACCCAAACTAATTAATAGCTTTGAGACTATTGTAGAAACAGATTTAGAAACGAAGTCAATTCAACTTAAAAACGCATTACACGCAAAAGTCGATAACGCCAAAATTGCCTACGTATTAAAGCAAAGTGAAAAAATGGGCTTACCACCGGCGGTTGCTTTAGTACCTATGGTTGAAAGCAAATATAAAAACAATGCCGTTTCCAATAAAGGGGCAGGTGGGGCATGGCAATTAATGCCTAAAACAGCAAAGCAGTATGGGATTAAAGCCAGCGAACGTTTTAACTTTAAGGCTGCCACTAATGCTGCCTTAACCATGTTAAAAGAATTACATACACAATTTAAAAGTTGGGCGCTCACATTCGCTGCTTATAATGCAGGCCCGAATAAAGTATTAAAGGCTTTAGCGAGTCATCCTCATGCTAAGTCTATTGATCAATTAGGCTTACCTAAAGAAACGAAAAACTACGTTAAGAAAATTGCTCATCTTGCAAAAATAAGCAAAATTCAAGGCGTCAGCGCTAGTTTATAATTTTTTTAATATATATTTTAAAAAGCGATTGAAACTAAATTTAAAAATTATTATACTTTTTTGAATTAAAAAATGCTGTTAGCAGAGCTAACAGCATTTTTTGTTATCTAAACCTCCAACAAGTTGAGGGAAGTTGTAGGGCAGGGAAAATGTGCGAAATAAATTAACCCAAAGTTAATGCGATTCTACGGACACTTGTATCCGCCAATTATTTTGATCTTTGTTTTGAGGAAATAAACATTTAAAGGACTACTACCATGAAAAAATTAATACTAGGCCTTAGCCTATTTGTTTTTACAACCACGCTTTTTGCCTTAAGTAAGGTCAATTTGGCACCTTATTTCAAAAATGAAACAGGGTGTTTTATTTTATATGATATGAATAAAAATAAAATCGCCAGCTTATATAACGCAAATCGCTGTTCAAAGCGCTTACCCCCACAATCAACTTTTAAAGTTGCTCTGTCTTTAATGGCATTTGATAAACATATCATTAACCAACATACCGTTTTTAAATGGAGACATGCTCATCAAAACGCGAATATGCCTCAGTGGAATCATAATCAAACCCCACATTCCTGGTTAACAAATTCAGTACTTTGGGTCTCAAGAAGCATTACTCCTTCATTAGGTAGAGAAAACATCGAACATTATCTGGCATTATTTCACTATGGTAATCAAGACTTTTCAGGGGATCCAGGTAAAAACAATGCACTTACAAATGCCTGGCTAGAAAGCAGTTTAAAAATTTCTGCTTATGAACAATTAGCTTTTATGAAAAACCTAGTCAATGATGATCTACCTATCTCTAAATCAGCCCAAAAACACACTAAAACTAATCTATATCGTGAAACAACTGCAAACGGTTGGAAGTTATATGGTAAAACAGGCTCTGGCTCCAGTATTGAAAGCAAAGATGGAAAGAATCCTAAACAAGCTATTGGCTGGTTTGTTGGCTTTATTCAAAAAGATAAACAAAAATATGTGGTCATATTAAATTTCACTGATCGCAAATCACCCACAACCACCGAATACGGCGGACTTCGTGCCAAAGATACTACTGAGAAAATCTTAAATCAGATGGGATTTTAAATATTATATTCTCCCTCTTCTCCACGAAACTGTAGGGTGGATTAGGGCCGTAAGGCCCGTAATCCACCAAAGCGTCATGGTGGATTACGGGCCTTACGGCCCTAATCCACCCTACAAGCATGTATTCTCCCTCTCCCCCAACTTGTTGGGGGAGAGGGTTGGGGTGTTATGGGGTAGGAACAATCATCACCCCCGCATCCCAGCCATCTCCCCCTAAAGGGGGAGAAGGCGT
>JBFWPS010000205.1:0-4230 GCA_050249855.1 Gammaproteobacteria bacterium | reverse complement strand
TTAAAAAACCAGCATTTTGTGTGGAAAAGTTTGTTTGGAAAAACAATCAAAAACTTCTTTAGCAGGAACAACTTCATCTTCAGTGCCTTGAACGATTAACCAAGGTGCTTTGGGTGGAATAACACTATCAAAATCAAAATGATTAACAGGGGGCGCAATACTAATCAGTTGTTTAATGGTGTATTCATGCGAAACACGTGCAGCAATATATGAGCCAAATGAAAAACCTGCCAAATAAATTGCATCATCAGGTTTTGTTATTTTCACCCAATTTAAAACAGTACGTAGATCATCAGCTTCACCAATACCTTCTGCATAACTGCCGCTACTTTGCCCAACACCACGAAAATTAAAACGAATGGCAGGAATACCTTCTTTGTTAAACATGCGTGCTAAGGTTGTGACTACTTTATTTCCCATTGTGCCACCAAACACAGGATGTGGGTGACAGATAACCGCAATCGCTTTATGTGAGGCTACTTTTGGAATGGTGTAAGCTAGTTCAAGTTGGCCTTCGGGGCTTTTGATCACGAAATTTGAATCAACAGTTGGAAAAAAATCATTGTTTATCATCTGAAATACCATCTATAATCTTTCAAAAAAGGTTAGTCCATTATGTACGCACTACAAATTGAAAATTTAACTAAAATCTATGCCAATGGTGTTCATGCTTTAAAAAATATTTCACTGACGGTTGAAGCCGGTGATTTTTTTGCCTTAATTGGTCCTAATGGCGCGGGTAAATCAACAACCATTGGTATTGTGACATCTTTAGTCAATAAAACCAGCGGTAGTGTTAAGATCTTCAATTATGATCTTGATAAACAAATCAATCAAGCCAAATTTTGTATTGGTTGTGTACCACAAGAATTCAATTTTAGTATTTTACACACTCCTTGGGATATTTTAATTAGACAAGCAGGTTACTATGGTATCAAACCTGTTATCGCAAAAGAAAGAGCAACCAAATATTTGAAAGCTTTAGATCTATGGCATAAACGTTTTGCACTGGGTCGAATGTTGTCAGGTGGACAAAAACGTCGATTAATGATCGCTCGTGCATTAATCCATGAGCCGCCTTTGTTAATTCTAGATGAACCTACGGCTGGAGTTGATATAGAACTTCGTCGTAATCTTTGGAACCTTATGAGAGAAATCAATGAGCAAGGGACTACGATTATTTTAACAACGCATTACTTAGAAGAAGCAGAACAACTTTGTCGTAAAGTTGCGATTATCAATCATGGAAACATCATTGAAAATGGTGAAATGAATAAAGTGCTAATGAAGTTACAAGGTGAAACCCTAGTTTTATATTTATTTTCAGCTTGTGAAGAAACACCAAATGTAGATGGATTCAGTGTCAGAATGCTCGACCAGAGAACGATAGAAGTTGATATTTTACCTGAACAAACGATCAATCAATTATTTTATGAATTATCTAAACAAAATATTATTGTGACCAGTATGCGAAATAAAGTGAATCGTTTGGAAGAATTGTTTTTGAGGTTAACCAAAACATGAATCTTTATAAAAAATATACCACCGCATTTTATACTATATTAAGCAATGAAGTTAGACGCTTCATAAGAATATGGAGCGAAACACTATTACCCTCAGCCATAATGACGATTTTATACTTCGTGATTTTTGGTGCGTTTATAGGTTCCCACTTGGCGCAAGTTGGTGGTGTGAGCTTTATGCAATATATTGCCCCTGGGTTAATTATGATGGCCATTATTACCAATTCTTATAGTAACGTAGTTGCTTCATTTTTTATTTTGCGTTTTCAACGTAGTATTGAAGAATTATTAACGGCGCCAGTTCCCAATGTTTTAATCCTATTAGGATTTGTGTTAGGTGGAATAATGAGGGGTCTTGCTGTTGGCATTATTGTGACGGCTATTTCTTTGTTTTTCACACATTTAAATATTTACAATATCAGCATTATTATTGTTATTTCTTTATTAACTTCTGCTTTATTTTCACTGGCAGGATTTTTAAATGCAATTTTCGCAAAAAAATTCGATGATATTCAAATTGTACCAACTTTTATTTTAACACCATTGACTTATTTAGGAGGTGTTTTTTATTCCCTTTCGCAGCTGCCACCTGTTTGGCAAACTATTTCAAAATTCAATCCTATTATTTATATTGTTAATGCTTTTCGATATGGTATTTTGGGCGTTAGTGATGTATCTATTCAATTTGCATTTGTGATTATTATTACAGCCAATATTTTATTGTTTTTTATCAATTTAATTTTGTTAAAGAAAGGTATAGGATTAAAAACATAATATGAAAAAAATTAAAACGGGTGTTGTCCTTGCAAATATTGGTACACCTGAGCATCCGACAGTTCAATCAGTAAGAAAATATCTAAAAGAATTTTTGTCAGACCCACGTGTGGTTAAAGTTCCTAAATTATTATGGTGGTTCATTTTAAGATTGCTTATTTTACCATTCAGACCTAAACGTAGTGCGCATGCGTATCAAACAATATGGACTGAAGAAGGTTCCCAGCTTTTGGTCATTACTAAAAAGCAGCAAGCCAGTTTGCAAGCGGTTTTAGGTGATGATTATGTAGTAAAAATAGGGATGTGTTATGGCAATCCTTCAATGAGGGTAGCAATTAAAGAATTAGTGCAATCAGAATGTGATAACATTATTTTGTTACCACTTTATCCTCAATATTGTGGCGCTACAACGGCAGCAGCTTTTGATCTGGTCGCAAACATTTTTAAAACCATGCAATTCTTTCCTCAATTTAGCATGGTAAATTCGTATTATGATCATCCAAAATATATTGAAGCTTTAAATCATAGCATTAAAAATTTTTGGAATGAACAAGGAAAAGATTTTCATTTGTTATTTTCTTTTCATGGAATACCTGAAGCCTTTGTTAAAGCGGGAGATCCTTATGCGGCGCAATGTAAAAGCACAGCAAAATTATTAGCGGACTCACTAGAATTAAAAGAAGAAGCTTGGTCTCTTGCATTTCAATCAAGATTAGGAAATCAGCCATGGTTGCAGCCCTATTGTGATCAATGGCTAGCATCACTTCCTAAAAAGGGTATTCGTCGTGTTGCTGTATTATGCCCAGGATTTGCCGCAGATTGTTTAGAAACATTGGAAGAAATGGCGATGCAAAATCGTGAAATATTTTTAAATGCAGGTGGTGAGTCTTTTCATTATATTCCAGCCCTTAATGCTTCACCTTTGCATATCGAGTTGTTGAAAGAGTTGGTTAGTTGATTTTATTATTATTGCTTCCTTTGTAAAAGCGTTGTTGCGTAAACGTCCTCTCCCTCTGAAAGGGGGAGAGGGAGTTTAATTTATTTATGCAACACCCCCTTTTTCAAAGGGGATATTTAGGCTAATTTATTCAGCCATTACAATATTTCCCATTCCTCGAACTATACTTAAACATTATGGGGAGAGGGCATATGAAACGCATGAAATTAGCATTTTTATCGATTTTATTATTACCATCGCTTGCATCTGCAGCAGCAATGTACCAATCTGGCCAAGGGCCTACTGATTTAATTAATAAAGGAAATCCTTATTATAACAATCCTTATGATACAAACAGCAAAGGTTACCCCTATAATCCCTATAATAATCCTTATAATCAAACCGATTCTAAATACAATAGCGTTGATAATACTTATCAAATTCAGCCATTTGATCCCAATTCGCCTGGACTAGGTTCTCAGCAACTCAAAAGTTCAACCTATTATAGCCAACAAGTAACCGACCAAAATAAAGTTTATAATCCTAATGCAAAGGCTGAGGGTTCACTGACACAATCTATTACACCTAAATCAGTTAATAACCCTTATTCACCTTATGGAAATCAGTTTAATGTGAGTAATCCTTTAAATCCCTACAATCAATACAATGCTTTGTATCCTTATAATGAATATCGTTCACCTTATAGTACGAATTCTGTTTATAATTCACCACCACCTACCCCATTTTCTGGTAGCCCACCGTACCCACCTAATTCACAAGTTCAAGGTGAATATGCAAAGTAGTATGAGATAATCGGACATAAATTGCAAAAAATGTTTGATTTTGGTACTGAGTTTATTTATAGTTCACCACTGTTTCAGAAAATACTTTAAAAATATAAATGAGGTGAAAAATATGTGGCCATTTAGATCAAAAGACGAACAAATCGATAATGAAGCGACTTCAGAAGGAAGCTCATGGCTTAAGACAGTTTCT
>JBFWPS010000204.1:0-4246 GCA_050249855.1 Gammaproteobacteria bacterium | reverse complement strand
GCGAGTCTATATTTTGAAAGTGATCGGATATCAGTTATACCTCAAGATATGCGAACAGTCGTGTTTACACATTATATGCGTTACTTATTTTTGGGTGATACTTCAACATATGTTTTTCCTTCTTTTACAAAAAAAGATAAAGGTTACGACCAACGATTGTTAGATATTGAACTTCTTGAAAAGAACCCCAGCAAAGACTTTAGAAACATTTGGCAGTTAGAACAAAAAGCATTATATGTCAAATATTATCTAGCGATACAAAATAACGATTACAGAACCATTGACATATTATCGCGTTTGGCGGAGCTTTCTGTTTCATTAGGAAAATTTAATCATGCACGATCAGTCTACCATTTGATAAAAGATTATGTAAATAGCCAAATCAGCATGCAACCAACTAATACCGAGGCAAGAGAAGTATTATTTGCTGATGCAATGAAAGCCATCGATGAGAAAATATTAGAACTGGGTCGACAAGTACCGCAACTCGATCTTCAAGATTATCCAGATACAAATGATCTTAATAACACTGAGATTGTTGTTAATGATGGTGATATAGACCATTGCTTTCAATATTTGGATCTAAAAACTAAAATTCGTTCTTGTCTCATCGGTAAAAAGGATGACTTTGCCGATTTGATGGTGGCACTCAAAAATTTTTATAGAGTCACCCAGGATGAAAAATTGAGAGAAAGCCTAAACCAAATTATAAATAAACTAAAAAGGCCTGAGCAATTTTTTTTGCTAGAATCACAAATGCCACATACTGCTAAAAGTACTGCGACCTTAGCTGGGGTAATCACTGTTCCAGTACCAAATAAAAAATCTTCGGCATCTGAGGTCAAAACCTTGTCGGATTTTCTACGGTTTTTGCAAAGTGTGCGAAGAACTTTATCTTCTGACGATGTTGGGGTTTCAAAAGAACAGGCGGATTTAAAAAAGATATTAGATCAACTTTACGAATATTTTGATAATTTCAATGAAAGTTATGAAAAAGCTGATGTATCAGAACGGGCGGCATTACTAAATACCGATATCCCAGTTTATTTTGATGGTATCGCAGATTTTATATCTTCTGCAGATAGTCGTTTGTTTTCTGTGGACAGTACTGGAAATTTAGTGAAAAAGGGTGGAGCTGGTCAATCGGCAATTTTTTATTTTTCAGGATTTTATTCAAAGGGAGTAAGTAATACAGCACCAGCAGGCCCAGGGTTTCAAATTGCCCACGATTTGCTTTTTAGAAAATTGTTCCGGGTAGATACTGTTATAACCGATACCATGTTAGTTTGTCATCCTAATGGAATTCCCTATTTACTGCAGTTGTCTAAAGCCATTGAAGGGCCTTTATTACAAAATTGGTTGGAGAATAATCATCCAAATGAACTTGATTTTGAGTCATTTGCAAATGCTGCGCTTATGTGCATGATATCTCAACCTGGTGATGCAAAGCCTGATAATTTTATAGTTGTAACCGAGCAGGGAAAGAATAAATTAGTTTACTTTGATGCTGATATTTTCGGCAGAGGTTCTGTCGAAAAAATAAAAGATGGTGTACATTTTTGTAATTTGAAATCCGTATTGTTCTGTATGCCTCAAATGAAACAGTCTTTGACACCTGAATTGAGAGAACGTCTTTTGTCTATATCCCCAGAAGTTCTTTTACTAGAGTGGTTAGAAGAGCTTTCTGCTAATAACGATCGTGCAGAAAAAATGTTTTCTTACTTTTTTGGTGAAAATGTACAAGCGCAGCAATTATTAGAAAAATCAAAAGTTAAATTCACTGCTAATTTTTTGCGTTATATGTACTACGCATTTTCAAAGATTCAAGCATTAGTAGCGTCATCACCCGATGTTACATTAGAGAAAATTTTCGAACAAACTGATCCTGTCATATACGAATTTTATCAAATAGTGAATCAAAAATTTGCTACTGGTAATCATGCTAGCGATATTATGGAAAGAATGAAGTATATTTATGGGACACACAAAGAGTTCCCTAGAGTTTCTATAGAGGAAACTTTAGGTGGAGTAAAAAATAAATTTACTAAAGATGGCAATGATATTTTTAATGAATATCTAGGCGAGGTTTATAAGATAAATATGGACTCTAGCTTAAGCCCACTAAAACTGATGGAAGTATTAATAGGTACAATTAATTATTCATATCTACGCATTGAAGAACGAACTCCGGTTTTTGAAGTTGTAAAAAAATATATTTCTCACATTGAACATTTGAGGCTAATAAATCCTGAGTTTCTGAGCCTTGCTGATTTTCGTGACCTCATAACTTGTGGTAAAAATCTTAAGAAAATAAGCTTAATTGGTCGACATAATATAAAAAATGATTCAATGCTCAAATCATTTTTTTCTATGACCGGATCTTTAGAGATAGAAATCACACCTCAAAACGATACTGACATTATTATAATACGAAGCCTAGCGGCCAGATCTTTTGGACAAATTACTGCCTATACCTTTTCCTCTTACTTAAAGTTTCCATCTTACTATGATGTGAATTGGGGTTTGTTTCCTATCCATTATTTAATAGAAAATGTTGGTTCCCCAATGTTGTTGCTTTTCTTTTTTGGTGATAAAAGCGTTGATTTGAAGGTGCATCATTTTAAGACCGGAAATGCTGTTATTCACGAATTAATATATTTTTTATACGAAGGTCAGCGAGCAATAGCAGATTCAAAAGTTGATGCACAATTAAATAAACGCTTGTCACTTTTACCGAGCAATTTTAAAGGTTTTCAGGGCAGTAAATCTCCTGCTCCTATAAATACTCGCCCAAGAGATGACACACGCATTGCTATCTTAGCATCTAGACATGTTATGGAATCATCTGATCCTGAAGGAAAACTTGGCATTTTTGACTTATTGAAATATGAGCGTTATGTGTACGCATGGATGATAATGTTTCATAAATATAATATCTCATTCGATATTCTTAATCAGAATGGTCTTTCACCGATCCATATCGCTGCACAACTTGGTTTATCTACATTGTTGTCATTTTTCCTTGAAGAAAAGATTAATTTAAATCTAGAATTGCAAACGCAAGGAACATATGAAAACATTTTCCATATTGCAATCAAGTGCAAACAGTTAGAGTTTTTAAAGACTGCCTTAGAAAGATTAGACAAGGAAATGATAAATAAACTCACATCTGAACAAATGAATCATGATGGAGAATGCGCTGTGCATTTAGCTGTACAAAACTACCAGACTTTTTGTTTATTTTTAAAATATGTAGCTAAAGGCGTAAATTTAAATAAATTATCTGCTTCTAGTCTTATTCCTCTTCATTACGCATTAAAGTCCGACCAGCTCGATGAAACAATGAAAACGTCGGTGGTTAAACAGTTGCTTGCTTTAAATTTTGATGGGACAGGCTTACGTATGAGTGAACCTCCGGCCGTGACTGCTCAAAAGAGTGCAACTGCCAATGTTTTAGTTGACCTTTTAAATAATCATTATGAGAATAATAACGCTCCGCCATCTAGTAACAGTTTAACTGCAGTTTCGCTGAACACTATAGACTTTATGGCCGAGCTTGGTAAAAAACGTTATGATCAATTATTTGTAAGAGCAGAGGAACTAAGATTGGAATCAGATCAGATTGATTCTAAAGATATGCTCAAACGAGTTGATTTGGCTTTACAAAGCATCAGTCTTTTTGTTTCCTCAAGTAATTTAGCTGCAACAATTCTGCCATATCAAAACAAAGTGCCGGTATGTCAAGCAAAGATAGATTCTATAATTCGAAAGCTAGTATCAGTGCTTTATGCTGAACCACAAACTGCGGTCACATATGCCGATTTTTTTAATAAAGTGAAAGAAGTAAGAGATGATACATTAAGTGTTTGGCAGACTTCCTATAATGTTCTTGGAGCAAATGGCGCTGTTATTGCTGGAGAGCTAGTTAGAAAATTCAAGGTGTTGTTGGTAAAAAGTATTGATAATGCAATGATATATTTGGGTAAACCTCCTGTTCCTTATGCTGCATTCATTATGGGTGGAATGGTTACTCATCGAATTGATCTTTTCTCAGAAATTCCTTTTGGTTTTATGTATGAAGACAAACCAAATTCCAGGGCTTATGAGTATTTTCATGCTTTAAAAATCTTGATTTTGATCGATTTTCTTCGTCTAGGTGAGGTAAGCTACGTCTTTAATGATTTAATTTTTGACTCTAACCAATTACCACTATACTCTGGATTTAGTAATCAAAAAAAGGGGGTTC
>JBFWPS010000203.1:0-4258 GCA_050249855.1 Gammaproteobacteria bacterium | reverse complement strand
GGTTAAGATTATTGTGTATTCAATTATAAGGGTTTAGAGCTTGGTTTACTGATTTGTGAAGATCTTTGGTTTCCAAAACCAGCGCATGATGCTGTGAAGAAGGGTGCAAAATTATTAATATCTGTTAATTCGTCACCATTTGATATTTTTAAATTACGTGAACGAGAAAAAATAATACGAGCACGTATTTCAGAAAATAATGTGCCAATTATTTATGCTCATATCGTTGGTGGTCAAGATGAATTGGTGTTTGATGGACGATCACTTGTTATAAATGAATTGGGTGAAATAACACATCTTGCTCCGGCATTTTTTGAAAAATTATTACTTGTAGAAGTAGAAATAAATTCAGCAAAAGTAAAAATACTCGCTGGTGAAATTACGCCTAAATTATCGGATGATGCTCGCGCCTATCAAGCTTTAGTTTTAGGTGTACATGATTATGTCAATAAAAATTATTTTCCTGGGGCTTTAGTTGGTTTATCGGGAGGTATTGATTCAGCATTAACTTTAACAGTTGCTGTAGATGCTTTAGGTGCTGCCAATGTGCAGGCCATTATTATGCCGTCACGATATACCGCTGAAATGAGTATAGCCGATGCAACACAATTGGCTAAGAATTTGAATGTGTCTTATAGTATTATTTCTATTGAGCCGATGTACGAAGCATTTTTAGATAGTATGATGCCGGAATTTGCGGGGAAGGGTGAAGATACCACAGAAGAAAATATTCAAGCGCGTTGCAGGGCAATTATTTTAATGGCCATGTCTAATAAATTTGGAAAAATTCTTTTAAACACCAGTAATAAAAGTGAAATTGCAGTGGGTTACGGTACTTTATATGGTGATTTAGCTGGCGGGTTTGCAGTTTTAAAAGATGTTTACAAAACATTAGTTTATCGTTTAGCTGCTTATCGAAATCAATTACAAACAGTCATTCCGCAACGAATTATTGATAGGGCACCATCTGCTGAATTACGTCAAGATCAAACGGATCAGGATTCTTTACCGCCATATCCTATTCTAGATGAAATATTACAGCGCTATGTTGAACATGATCAAAGTATTCAGGAAATGGAAGCGCTTGGTTTTGATTTGGGAACCATTAAAAGAGTAGTTGATTTGGTGGATGCGAATGAATATAAACGAAGACAAGCGCCACCTGGTGTTAAAATTACGAGTCGTGCATTTGGTCGCGATAGACGTTATCCCATTACTTCAGGGTTTAAGCCGTATTGAGCGTTGAAAAATCCCCCGGTTTATTCAATGGACGTTGTTGTATAAACTTCCTCTCCCCCTTGCAAGGGGGAGAGGGAGTTTTCTTTTATTTCAACGCGTTAGACTGAGGGTAATTTACCTGCAATACTTCTCTTGCATCATTCGAAGCTTCATTTGCACCTAATTTACTATTTGATTTCATCAAAATGACTAAAGCTTCTTGTTGTTGAGGGGCGCCTTCATAATGCTGAATGATATAGCTTGCACGGTTGGAAGCAGCCACATAGGCTTTTTGATCATAATAATATTGAGCGACGTCTAATTCATGTTTAGCGAATAAATTCCGTAAATAAATCAAACGTTGATGAGCTGCACCTCTATAATGGCTTTCAGGATATAGCTGTATCAAATCCCGAAATGTAAAAAATGCATCGCTTGTAGAGGTCATATCACGTGACGACATATCAATCGGTAATTTTGTTTGTAGAAAGGTTTGGTTTTCATTCATTTGACTCATACCTTTCATATAATAAGCATAGTCTGCATGCTCACTACGTGGATAAAGGTGAATGTAAGTATTAGCAGACGCCGCAGCGGAAGTATAATCTCCATTTTCATAATAGGCATAGATTGAGTCCAACAACGCTTGTTGACTATGTTCTCCGAAAGGATACAAAATAGCTAAAGCTTCATAATAGCGTATAGCAGCAGCATATCTTTTGCTCGCTAATTTCTTTTCAGCTAAATTAAAAAGGCGTTCTTCTGAAAAGTTTTTATAGGTTTCTGCTGGATCATTCGTTCCATTTAATTTTTTGAGCGTACTGCAACCAGTTACAAAGAAAGCAATAAGCAAGAAATATAAAATTCGTCTAGTTATTTTCATGGTGATTCAGTATCCTAGCATTTAATAATTTTAATTGAACATAGAATGGAATGAATCATACAACGAACAAAATCAATTTACACGCAGTAATTCCTATAGATTTTGCTGGCTTGCGGTTTGACCAAGCACTGGCAAAATTGTTTCCTGATTACTCACGAGCAAGGTTACAAGACTGGCTTAAAAGCGGTAAAATACTCATTAATGGACAAATTTTACCCGGAAAGAATAAAGTGCAAGGGGGAGAATCTGTCTCTGTTGATGCAAATTTAGACATTGAAAACACCTGGTCAGCAGAAGAAATACAATTAAATATTTTATATGAAGATGGAGCACTACTTGTGATTAATAAACCTGTCGGGATGGTGGTTCATCCAGGCGCAGGTAACCGCTCTGGTACTCTATTGAATGCATTGTTACATCATTGTCCAATTTTAGCGACTGTACCAAGAGCCGGGATTGTACATCGATTAGATAAAGATACTTCGGGCGTTTTAGTCATTGCAAAAACTTTACCAGTACATCATGCACTGGTTTCACAACTACAAAAACGAAAAATTGAGCGTGAATATCGTGCCATTGTCTGTGGTGTTATGACAGGTGGTGGAACTGTTGACGAGCCCATAGGACGTCATCCAAAACATAGAACGAAAATGGCTGTTATCGATACAGGAAAGCCTGCAGTAACACATTATCGAGTGATTGAGCGGTTTAGAAAACATACCTATATTAAATTGTTACTTGAAACGGGGCGAACACATCAAATTAGGGTTCATATGGCTTATATTCATTATCCTATATTAGGTGATGTGCAATATAATCCACGTTTAGCTATTCCCAAAAATGCTGGTATGGTGTTTTCTCAAGCGTTAAAATCATTTAAAAGACAAGCTTTACATGCATTTCGGCTAACATTAAAACATCCATTAACTGCCGAATTGATGAGTTTTGAAGCGCCACTTCCACAAGATTTATTAAACATGTTAGAATTACTTAAGAACGATAACCAAGAAGAAGAATAATATGATCGATATCATCAAACCCAATTGGCCTGTTCCAGAGCACGTGCATGCCTATACAACCACACGAGTAGGTGGTTATAGTGAACCGCCGTATGATTCCTTAAACATGGGATATGATTCTGGTGACAATGAAGAAGTAGTTGCAACCAATCGTATGTTGGTTCGAGAAACACTTGATTTACCTTCAGAACCATTTTGGTTGAATCAACATCATGGAAATAAAATTATATGCGTTGATTCTTTTCCTGATACTTTAGAAGCAGATGGTAGTTTTGCAAGAACACCAGATAAAGTTTGTGTTGTGCTAACAGCGGATTGTTTGCCTGTTTTCATGACTAATCCTGCTGGAACTGTTGTTGCTGTACTCCATTGTGGCTGGAAAAGTCAGGTAGCTAATATTATAGAAAATGGCGTCAATATTTTAAGGCGTTTTACCGATGAATTATTAGTTTGGTTAGGGCCTGGTATTAGTGCGCAAGTTTACGAAGTGGGAAGTGAGTTTCGCGAACAATTTCTTAATAAAAACCCTGAAAATGAAGTAGCTTTTAAACCAAAAGAAAATGATAAATGGTTGGCTGATATGTATGAAATTGCGCGTATTAGTTTAAGAACAGTGGGTGTTAATGCTATTTATGGGGGCGAGTATTGCACCTATAGTGATCCTAAACGTTTTTATTCTTATCGTCGTGATCATACAACGGGTCGTATGGCTTCTATGATTTGGTTTGCGCAAGGGATATAGTTTTTAAATCGAAAATGAAGAACCACAACCACAAGTTGTTTGAGCATTTGGATTGCGGATAATAAATCGCTCACCTTCAATATCTTCTACATAATCGATTTCAGCTCCCAATAGGTATTGATAACTCATAGGGTCAATTAAAAAATAAACGATGGTTTCATCAGGTTCGGTAGGTTTTGCTGTGGCTTGAATTACAACGTCATCGGAGTTGATATTTTCTTCAAATGCAAAACCATATTGAAAACCAGAACATCCACCACCGGTAATAAAGACTCTTAGCTTTAAATTTAAATTATTTTCTTCGGAAATAAGTTCAAAAACTTTATTAGCAGCACTAGTAGTTACTGTAATTGTTTGGTTAGGAACAACCCTATAAGGTTCGGAAGGTTGCTCGGT
>JBFWPS010000202.1:0-4294 GCA_050249855.1 Gammaproteobacteria bacterium | reverse complement strand
TTATTACTATATTTATTAAGTTACTATGGTTTAATTTTCACCACAGTAAAAATAATAAGTCTTTAAATTACGGTTATTTAAAATAAAGGAGGCAAAGTTATGAGTTACTTATTACGCTGGGATCCAATGCGAGAATTACAACAAGTTTCTGAACGCTTAAATGACTTATTCGGTCAAACATCGCCTGTTCGCTCTTCTGAAAAAGAACAGCAAGCGCTGAAATTACCAGAATGGACACCTTCTGTAGATATCATTGAAACAGATAAAGAGTATGAAATCAAAGCTGATCTCCCTGCTGTCAAGAAAGAAGATGTAAAAGTAAATATTCATGATGGGGTACTATGCATTGAAGGCGAAAGGAAACTTGAAAAAGAAGAAAAAAATAAAAAATTTCATCGAATTGAACGCTCATATGGTTCATTCATGAGAAGCTTTACACTACCAGATAATGCAGATGAAAATAATATTCATGCTGAATTTAAAGATGGTTTACTAACTGTTCGTCTGCCAAAATCTGACAGGGCAAAACCAAAGAGTATAGAAGTAAAAGTATCTTAATTTGAAAACTAAGGACTTTTAAACTTGCCCGCTATCAATTGTTGCGGGCAAGTTTATTAATGTTAATGATTCGATTTTTTCTTACTAATATGATGTTCTTTATGTTGCTTACTCGTGTAGGGTAATATAACTTTTTCTTGATAAACACGATTATTATTGGCTGAATAATAATAATCTGGTGCAAAAGGCATAGAGTACATATACATGGGATAATCATACGGTGAGTTGTAACTATCGGGATAAAAAGAAGAAACAAACGCTGGATCGGGATAATTATAATCTGGATCCGGATAAGTATAAGATTCCAGATCATTAGTTCCGTACTTCCCACCAAAGTTAATCGTTCCACATCCCACTAAAGAAATACATGCTGTCATCATTATGATTGTTTTTTTCATCGACCTTACTCCCAAGGCGTATTTTTATTATTTATGTTCGCATTATAGTTAGTTTATTGATTGTTGCAATCTAAACCCACAATGAAAGTACTTTTTTCTTTCATTATGTTCACTTGCTTTGCCTTGAAAGATGATTATGAAGCTACAAGAAAATATCAGGATTTTTTTTTGAATTAAGAATATACTGGAATATAAAAAAATGGGCAAAAAAACAAATTAGGCATTATGGCTATTATTGACTCCTGGTCATAAAAGTTGGTTATTGTATAACATGGCAATAAAAATACAACTTTTGTGCTGCACTTCAAATCCAGCGGTTTTGCAAACAGGATACGAAATTTCAACAATTTTATATAAAAAAGTAGGGTGTGCAAAACGTGCAACGGAGATAAGATTAAATTTCAAGAAACGTTAGGTGCACGTATGCTCACCAAAACGCCGCTTGGTGGACACGCGCTCCATCAATCAATTGTAAGTTTACACTCGGTGAATACGCGCTTTGTCCACCCTACATTTATTTATAAACGCAAATGCACATCATATTTCGTAGGGTGCGTATTTCACTGAATTCGATCAGTTGTTTCACTATAAACGATCACGCGTTTCAGTTTAATTCGATCGCTTGTTTCACTCCAATTCGATCATTAAACCTCATCATCCGGAGCGAAGCGACGAATTTTTACCATTATGATTTAATTTCCTCCTCGTGACAAGTGATTAGTTTCTGTCTCGTTTTGCGCATAGATTCTCCTTGAAGTGATATATTTTCAGCTTGATGCACAATGCGATCAAGTAATGCATCAGCAATAATTGGATCATTTAAATATTCATACCACTGTCCAACAGGCAACTGACTTGTAATAATGGTTGAACGTGTTTCATATCGCTGCTCTAAAATTTCAAGCAGAAGTCTTTTTTGTTCTTCATCCAGTGCATTCATACCGAAATCATCAATAATAAGCACATCGATTTTAGATATTTGTGTAAGATACCGTTGTAATTTACTTTCTCGATAAGCAATTACTACATCATGCATTAAATGTAATAGTCGATAATAACGAGATGTAAAACCTAATAAACAAGCTTTATGTGCCAACGCACAAGCAAAAAAAGTTTTACCTGTTCCTGTTGGGCCTGTGATCATAATCGTTCGATGCTGCTTGATCCATGTATCACTAGCAAGGGATAGCAGCTGTTGTTTATGCAAACCCCTTGCATGTTGGAAGTCAATACTTTCAACGGAACAAGTTGGTTTTAGTTTTGCCTGTTTTAATCGATTGCTTAAACGTTGATTTTCTCGGTGAGAATATTCACGTTCAATAAGCAGCGCTAAGCGTTCTTCGAAAGACAGTGGCGAAGTTAATTGAGTTCCCTGTTCTTCAAGTGCGAGTAGCATTCCATTTAATCGAAGTGAAGCCATTTTTTGTTTTGTATGTTCTAACATGGTTGTTTTTCTCCTGTTTGTTGTTGATAATATTCAGGGCCACGACAGTAGCGCTGGTTTTTTGTTACGACATCGGTTGCTTTATTTTGTATTTTATCAAGATCGTGTTTAAGGATGTTCTCAATAACTTGTGTGCGATAACGGTTTAGTAATAATCCTTGTTTGCAAGCTTCTTCAAAGCGGCTTTGTCCAAAACGATGCGCTAAACGTTTAAGTCCCAATACAGCGCGAATGGCTTGCTGAGGAAACGCACGTACTTGAAAGAACTTATCAACATATACGCTTGCAGAAGGCCCTATGCTTTTAGCCCAATTCATTAAATGCGTAACTGACGAATCTTTCTCTTCTTGAAGATAATGCCGATGTTTCGGTGGCATGTGTTCTTCTACGGTCGTAAATCGATAGGTGTTATCTTCGCGAATATGAAATGCAACACGTTCTGATTGAACAAATATTTCAAGTCGATTTTTAGTTAAGCAAACATCAACTGTTTTACCAATCAATGGATGTGGAACACTGTAAAAATGTTTATTGACACAAATATGATAATCAATATGCACCTTTGCTTTTTTCCATTCCTGAAGTTCAAATCGATGTTTTGGCAAAGGCTGCAGTGTTGCTTTTTCAAATTGCTCAAATTTCTGTTGTCGAGAAAGATGAATGCGTTGCATGGGTCGCTGATTCAGTTGTTTTAGTTTCTCTGCTAAGGCTTGATTAATTTCGATTAAGCTTGTGAATGTTCGATGACGTAACGGCGCAATCAATTCACGCTCTACACATTGAACAGCATTCTCCACTTTCGCTTTGTCACGTGGACGAACAATACGTGCTGGAATAATAGCAATATTATAGTGTTCGCCAAGCAATCTATAAGTAGCATTGAGATCGGGATCATAGCGATGTGCTTTATGAGTACTACTACGAAGATTGTCAGGCACCAACATCTCACTTACACCACCAAATGCTTCAAACATCCTTACATGTGAACTAATCCAGTCAGGTAAAGCTTGAGACTCTGTCGCTTCTGCATAAATTAAATTCGAAGCCCCTAGACAACCCACAAAGATTTCTACAGAATGGATTTCTCCAGATAATAAATCAATCCACTCCATTTTAAGACCGCTGTAATCCACAAATGTTTTTTCTCCTGCAACGTGCGTAAAACGCATCACAGGATCTAATGTTTTACAATAGGCATGATACAAGTTACAAAATTGTGTGTAGCCTAACCCATTAGGTTCTTGATTTTTATATTCGCGCCAAAGTAATTGTAATGTGACACCTTTACGTTTACGCTCCATATGAATAATTCCCCAATCGGGTCTGGGGCGCTCTGTGGGCTTTGTTGAAGTAGGATGGCAATAAATAAGTTTTTCCAGCGCTTCTCCATCTATGTGGGCTATGGCTGGCCAAGATAGGCCAGATACTTTAAACAAATTTAGATAATCTGATACGGTACCAGGACTGATATTGACGCTTTGTGCGATCACGCGATTACTATACTGAAACTCAAATTTTAACCGATATACTTCTTTTAGTTTTTTCATAGATATCCTCATTCGGCTCATTATCTGCCCCTCTTGGTGAATAGAAAGGCAGAATTTTACGCTTTTTACCAAGGTCAGTATTGATACAAAATAATGACCTAATCCTGATCGTTTAAAGTGAAATTCGTGATCGAATTGAATGAAATGAGTGATCGAATTGAGTGAAACAGGTGATCGAATTAAACTGAAATCAGTGATCGCTTTGGAGTGAAATACGCAGTAGGGTGGGCAAAACGTGCAACGGAGATAAGATTAAATTTCAAGAAACGTTACTTGCACGTATGCCCACCATAAACTCACTTCAAAAAAAAGCCTTGAGGTTGCCCTCAAGGCTTTTTCGTTTAATA
>JBFWPS010000201.1:0-4300 GCA_050249855.1 Gammaproteobacteria bacterium | reverse complement strand
CAACTACAATGATTATTAAAGTTAACATGGTAGGAATATCAAACCAATGCGCAATTATCATTTTGAATCCTACAAAAATTAATATGAGTGCAAGACCATATTTTAATAAGTGGAATCGCTTTTCCATATTTTTCAATAGAAAGTATAAAGTTCTTAATCCTAAAATTGCAAAGATATTCGATGTAAAAACAATAAATGGATCGTGTGTAATAGCAAATATTGCGGGGATACTATCAACTGCAAATATTAAGTCACTTACTTCTATCAAAATTAAGACCAAAAATAATGGTGTAAAATATAACAAATTATTTTTTTTGATGAAAAATCTCTCTTGGTGAAATTTATCAGTAATTCTTAGATGATTTTTCATAAATCTGAATATGGGATTATTTACTAATTCAGGTTTATGTTCTGCCATAATTAACATTTTAATCCCAGTAAATAACAAGAAGAGACCAAAAATATAAACAACCCAATGAAAGTGACTAATTAACCACACGCCGAATAAAATAAATATTAATCTAGCGAAAATTGCAAATAATACACCATATAGTAAAACACGACGTTGATATTCTTCTGGAACAATAAAATAATTAAAAATCATGATAAAAACAAAAACATTATCAATCGATAATGACCACTCAATTAAGTATCCTGTAAGAAATTCAGCTGTTTTCTGATGTGCTATCGCAGTAGTTGCAGTTTGAATTAGATACCACCACAATAATAAAGCAAACATCATCGCTAATGTAAACCAAACTATTGTCCACGCAAAAGCTTCCCTGGTTGACATTCGGTTCGCTTTATTGCCCTGTAATAAAAACATATCAACCATGATCATGATTGACATAAAAATTAAAAAGCCCCCCCACATCCACCATTGTGCAATTGTAGTCATTTTAAATATCACACCTATTCTTTGCTTAAGCCCATTAATTCTTTATTCAGAGAAAAACTTAATAACGTTCTAATTGCTACCACAATTGCTACAATTCCTATTGAATAATAATCAGGAGCAGTAGTCGTGCTAATTAAATCTGCAGCAACGATAAACTCTAACCCTAAAATTAAAATTCTTCCTAAATTCAAACGTATAAAATTAATTTTTGAATCCTCATGAGCAATTTTACCAATAAAAAAATAATAAACATATTGATATACGGCAAATAAAATACCTGAAGCAATAATTAAAATGCCAAGTGTTGAAATAACATGTTGAATAAAAATGACGATCGTTTGCAAATTTCCCCAGTTCATTGGTTTCTTCCTAATTCATGGATTAGTAAACAGAAAAGTTGTAAACTTACCAGCTTATTAAGAGCTTCACAACCAAGCCTTTGTGTTTAATGCGGTCTTTTTGACTTTTTTTTAATCAAATCATCCTACTATGAAAAACTCCGTACTTAAATCGAATCAAACGTTTCTTCATGATTTTTGGCACCTAGCTAAACCTTATTGGGCATCTGAAGAAAAATGGTATGCCCTGGGTTTACTTACTTTAAATATTCTTTTCATGATTGCTGGTGTTAAAGCTAGTCTTGGTTTAAATGAATTCTATAAAGAATTTGTCAATGCACTTCAAAAGTTTAATTATCATGAGCTGTCTATTGCTCTCCTACACTTTGCTGAATTTACACTACTAGCTGTAATAGCCACTGGATATGCGTTCTATTGCAACAATCTTTTAAGTCTACGTTGGCGACGTTGGTTAACTCAACATTACTTAGATCGTTGGTTAAGTAATCATCATTATCATGATATAAATCAGCAGAATAATTCCATCGATAACCCGGATCAACGAATTAGTGAAGATCTAGAGCACTTACCTACTAAATCTCTTGCTATTTTTTTTGTTGTTTTTGACTCTTGTTTACGAATTGCAACTTTCGGATTTCTTTTATGGAAATTATCAATCGATTTAATATTTTCAATTAAATCAATATCATTTGTTATTCCAGGCTATCTTTTTTTCGCTGGATTATTGTTTGGACTAACAGGACCATTAATTACAAAGTGGTTAGCGAAAAAATTAGCTGGATTAGATTATGAGCTAGAGCAATGCAATGCAGACTTTAGATACAGTCTGATAAGATGTCGCGAATCAAGTGAACAAATAGCCTTATCAAAAGGAGAAAAATTTGAAAATCATAATTTTCAAACCAGATTTAAAACAATTTATAACAACTTCATTAATATAATTAAAACCAGAAAGCGTATCGAGTTTTTCAACAGCGGTTACAATAATATTGGAATGATTTTTGGATATCTTATTTCTCTACCAATCTATATGCAAAGAAAAATTACGCTTGGTACATTAATGCAAATATCAGGCGCTCTTGGATATTTTACCGATGCCTTTTTCAAATTGATTTCGAGTTATAATTTATTTACCGAGTGGCGTGCTGTTATATATCGCCTAAATAAATTTAATGAATCCATGAACTTTTCTTATGACAATGCTGAACTAAAAATTATTGAAACGAAGCATCATAAAATACATATTCATAATCTTACTATAAAAAATATAGATGGCTCTATACTTTCTAATAATATAAATATGAAGTTTTTGCCAGGCTATTCTTACTTAATTACTGGGCCCGCTAGTGCAGGTAAAAGTACGTTGTTTCGCTGCATCGCTGGACTTTGGCCTTATGCATCTGGCCTAATTGAAATACCTAAAAATGCAAATCTACTTTTTATACCTCAAAAAAATTACTTGCCGACAGGAACATTAAAAGATATTTTAATATATCCAAATATGCAATTTTTTGATACAATTATGCTTGAAAATTTATTAGAGGTCTGTCAACTAAAGAACTTGTGTTCGCAATTATCAACCACAAAAAACTGGGCTCAAATACTATCACCTAGTGAACAACAGCTTCTGAATTTTGCACGAATTCTATTACAAAAACCTCAATATGTTTTTCTCGATCAAGCTACTTCGGCGCTAAACGAGCATACTGAATCATTTATGTATGAAACACTTAAGGAATTTTTACCACAGATTTGTATTATCAGTACAGGGCAACGTAATAATTTATTACAAATTCATGATCAAGTGCTGGAATTAACCCTCCAAATAAAGGAATCACATTTTGAATAAAATATCTTCCATCGAAAAAAAACTATTACATTATACCGGGAAAGCAATTTCAGATTTTCGTATGATTGAGACAGGGGATCGTGTTCTGCTTTGTCTTTCTGGTGGAAAAGATTCATATACAATGGTTAATTTATTACGACTTTTGCAGCTTCGTACTAATTTCAAGTTCAGTTTATCAATATTAACATTAGATCAAGCTCAACCTGGATGGGATGATTCTAAACTTCGTCAGTGGCTAGATAGCCATAATTTAAATTATGAAATATTAAAACAAGATACTTATACTATCGTTAAAGAAAAAATACCTGAGGGTAATACATATTGTTCGCTATGCTCTAGGCTACGTCGTGGCATTATCTATACCTATGCTGAAATACATGGGTTTACGTAAATTGCGCTTGGTCATCATCGAGATGACCTCATAACCACTCTATTAATGTCTATACTATACAACGGTGAAATACGCTCCATGCCACCAAAATTATTATCCGATAATAAAAAACATATTGTCATCCGACCTTTAGCTTATTGCCAAGAAAAAGACATTATAACCTATGCACAGGAAAAAGAATTTCCCATTATTCCATGCAATTTATGTGGTTCACAAGAAAATCTGATGCGTAAAAGAATAAAAAAGTTGATAAATGAACTAACATGTGAAAATCAAAAAGTGCCAAGTAATATATTACATGCTCTCACCAGTATCAAACCAAGTCAGTTAATGGATTCTAAATTATGGGATTTTAAAGGACTTAAAACATCTTCTGCAGAAGAAAAAGAGCCTATTATATTAGAAGAAATTGCAACAGAAGAAAATATGTTTTAAAATCTAACTGAAACATCACCAGAAGTATAATATTTTAGTTCTCCATTTAATAATCGAAGTGCTAAATGTCCTTGCTTATTAATACCTTCTGCCATTCCTTCAATCTCATCTTTATTTAATATCACATTAATTCGTTTTTTATTGATTAAGTCATACTTGTTCCAGTTTAGAAAAAATGGCTGAAATCCTTCATTTGAAAACTTTTTTAAACCCGAAATTAAATGTTTAATCAATACAGCTAATAGATGATTTCTATTGTGATAACTATTGGTAATTTTAGCTAAAGAAGTCCATGAGGAATTTACTATATTGTTTACATCATCCAACATATTTACATTAAGGCCTATACCTATAACTAATCTAGTTAT
>JBFWPS010000200.1:0-4308 GCA_050249855.1 Gammaproteobacteria bacterium | reverse complement strand
TATAAGACACTTCACGCAAAACCTTATCAGAAGTTAATGGATTTTGTAAAATTGAAATCCATTTATCAAATAATTCTTGATCCATCATAAGAATGGGTTTGCTTGCTAGTTTATAAGCTACCCATGCCTGTAATTCTGATTCAGAATTGATTAAATTTAAGCTTAAATATTTAAGTAATTCTGTATATCTGTTAACTTGTAAATTATCACCCATAACTAAGGCGTCGCCTATAATCATTTCTGCATCAGGAAACAATTTTCCAGCAGATGCGAATATTAAAATTTGATTAAATGAATCTTCCGTTAATTGACCATTGTCATAATAAGTTTTAACCAATCGTGCTTTAAATTCTTTATTGTAATATTCCTCCGTTAATACATTTATAAAACTTAAATAATGCTTTAATTCTAAATCTGAACGTTCAGATAAACATTGAATTGCATCGGCACGAATAGTGATATCAATATTTTTATCACAGAGTTTATTAATAAGGTAAGTTAATAAATCATGGTCAGTGGGTTGAATATATTGCGCAATATGATTTAATATGATACTTGCATTGTCATTTATATCCGAAATTTTTGTTTGTTTTACAAAAAAACTATCCAGTATCGATTGATACGCATTTAAGTTTAAATCTTGACGATACATCAGCGTTTTAATAATTCTAGAAATATTTTCTTCATTTATGCTTTTATCTTTTAACAGGCGCAAAACATCATCGAAATTAATAATCTTTAATAACGCTTCATTCTTTGCCATCCTGTTTCTAATATGATATTGAATGCTCTTATCTATATTGATGAGTTTACTAATTTGTTCAGCGTTCAAATCTATTCGACTTGCTAGCGCTTTACCCAGTGTTCTGGAAACTAAAAATGTAGAATCATTTATCGCCGCAAGTAACTGATTAAATTGGTTTTCAGTTGAATAGTTTGTACTCGCCAAGGCTTTAGCAAGATGTTTTTGAGATTTTTGGAACCAAAACCAATTGTCTTGATCTACCGTTTTATTTTTAAGTAGTCCTATTAAATACTGCAGGTTACTATCGCTCAAGCGCATTTTATTTAACAATCGTTTCAGTGAAGATGAACGTAAAGAAAGACATCCTATATCACCTATCAATTCGATGATAGCTGAAAATCGTTCTTTTGTAACATCAGGGATATAACTGAGGAGATTTAGTAGATAGCTGTTCTTTTCTGTTTTAGCTTTTTTAAATAAAATATCCTGGCTATGAGTTAATAAATTACTGTATTTTTCTATCCCTTTTAAATTATCAGTTGAATCTGTTTTTAAACAGTTGATAACTTTATCCCAAAAAACATATAACATTTCACCTTTTGAAATTTCTTTTAAATGAGCGCATTCGTTTAAACTAAAAGCCAATAAATGAATTTGATGATTGCCAAAGACATCTAGTCCATTGGGGTGATTAATACAGTCAAAATATTCGATTAAGTATTTTTTATCTTTTAATGTTGCAAGATAACCAACACAAAAGCGCAAAGTCATTTCGTACCAGACATCATAGCGACTTTTCCTTAAAAAAACTTTCCAATTGCAGGTTTTTGAACGTTTGATAATTGCATTTGCGAGAAAATTTCCAGCACACATTTCTTGCAGACTTGCATGTAAAAACTCATAATTATTTAAAAAATAACCTTCTTCATTTTTCTTTGTTTTATCTCTAATTAAAGTCAATCTTTCCATAATTTGGCCAAAAATATTCAAGGCTTCTTCATCTGAATTTTTTAGCTTAGTGGAACTATCAACTTTGATATTATCCTTAATCCATGTTTCAATATTTTGTCCGTTTATTTCAGCCTTAGAATGAAGATTGTGTATAGCTTGCCAAGCAATATTTTGGATACTTGCACGAGCTGGCACAATATCTGGATGTATTAATATCCATTCTATCTTGTTACCTTTGTGCTTTATTAAAGCGCGCTCGAGATTATCATGTTTTCTAAAATAGTGTTTATAGAGATAGGCCTCCATACGTTTATATAATTCTGAAATATTATTCGTGATATTATCAAATTCATCGATATTGTCTACCAATATAGAACACACCAACTCACAAAATAATGGTGTTTCGCAAATCTCTCGTAAATTAGGCTCTGATGCAATTTGATTATATACAAGCGTTTGTTTATCAATCTTGTTTTTTTCACTAACAGCATCCTTGTCATTTAAATTTCGGTGTGAAATCAACGCAGAAACATATTTTTTTACACCCACTGCACTAAAACCAGTTAGTGTGACTTGCTGATCAAATTTATTTACTCTTCTTGTTTCAGACAACCAATATTTACCTTCAAATCGCGTTGTCAAAATCACATTTGGTTGGTTTAAAAAATATAGAAATAATTTGTACACTTTATTATTAATGCGTATAGAACTTAAACCCTCAATAATTTCATCTAAACCATCACAAATGAACAAACTATCATTATGAACCTGAAGAAATACCTTAACCCATTCCTCTATAGAAACATGATTGATTACAGTTTCATCGAAAATGCTATCGGCAATATACTGTGCAGCAATCTCTTGAATAGAGATTTGTGCTTGTAAGACCTTTTCATCTTTTAATAAATGTGCTAGGTTTATCCAAAAAATGAATTTAAATGCATTTTTTCCCACTAACTGACTACCAAGTTCTTCTCCTTTTTCACTGGAAAGATGATAATCACACGCCCATTCATGAGCAATATACTGACAAAAAGTACTTTTACCCTTACCAGGCTCAGCCATGATTAAAACACGTTTCGATTTCAAAAGATCGCATGGTTTTAGAATGGATGTTTTTGATTCATTATCAGAGAGTGATATAAACCCACTGGATATAGGTAAATACCAGTTTGGATTAATTAACAATTTTAAATACCCCTGCTGATTTCTATAATAATTTTTTATTGCATTAATATACTCTAAACTTATTGGTGGTGTGATAGATGGGGGAACTTGCTCCGCCCAACGTTTCTTTTCATCCTCTAGCGCATTTGCATAAGGTGGATAAGCAAGATAAATCTCACGATTTCGGTGACCTTCGTGTCTTATCTTATCTCGCATATTTGCAAAACTATTTTCTTGCGATTTTAAATGATTAAATATGGCTTTTTGTTTATCCGTATCATGAACTAACCTGACATACAAACGCATCCGACTCCCCATCATAAACCCATGACTCACACAATTATGTGGGCTTTGTTTCGGAAACGCGGGATAATCATTGATAACTTTTTTCTCTTGAGCGATGAGGGGGTTCTGTAATTTTTCCAAAATCTCAACCGGCCTTTGTAATTGTGCAATCTTGTTGGCAACAAATTCAGAATTATTTAATTGTTCAGGTTTCAATTTTTCCTGATAAATGCCATAGATTAAACGAAGATAATCGATTAAGATGGATTTAAACGCCGCTTCATCTTTAAATTGTACACGCCATTGATTGGCACTAACGACAACGTCTTGAAATGAAATACCATCACTTTCAATCCCTTGCACTCGTGGAAGTGGCACGGTGCCGTTTGCAAATAATTCACTAGTTTCAGAACCAGCGCCTGCATTATCAATTCTCATCACATAAACATGTTGCTCTATTTTCTTCAAGGATAAATAAATCGCATGGGCTTTAGGAACCCCACAGGCAAAAACGAGTTCTTCACCTGGCAGCATTTGGTCATCCGCGTGGGTATAGGCCACAATCGTATTGGCGCATACTTCAATTTGTTGCTGACTTTTTTCTGGGTCGTTAAAATCAATCTGAGCACCATAATCCAATAATAAATAGGCATTCACCGTCGTCGTGATTTCTTGTAAAAGAAAATCAATCAAATCAGCATCATGTTTTATGTCAGATTTAGTTTCAGCTTGTCCCATGTTGACACGATGCACATAGCGTAAATATTCATGCAGTAAAAATAATAAATGAAGCGTTAAATATTGGGGTTGTTCCCAGCCTATGATTGCTTGGATATTTTCTAAAGGCGTATAGACTTGACCACCGTGTGTTTTTGCATCTCGACGTAATTCTTCCAAGGACCTTTTTAAGGTAATGCTGTCATTGCCCGATAAATTATTCTGATACCGAATCGCATCTTCTTCCGTAATCTCTAAATGCGTGTCATTATCAAATCGCAGCAATTCTTCAGCCAGTTGAAACCAAATTTCCCTTGAAAGAAAAAAATAATGGTTTATATCAAACGGTCGGTCTTTTAACGCCGCTTTTATTTTTGTTTGAATACTGGCTTTTGAATACAATGGTTTCATAAAACAACCTCATTTAGTTATTTTTTTATTGT
>JBFWPS010000199.1:0-4313 GCA_050249855.1 Gammaproteobacteria bacterium | reverse complement strand
ACCTCGCACTTCATTAACAATTTTTTTAGCTGCATCGGTTAAACTATCTGCTGGAATGATATTTAAACCACTTTTTTCAAGTTTCTTTAACCCTTGCTCTGCATTATTTCCTTCAAGTCGAACAACCACTGGAATTTTAACACCCACACCTTTCACGGCTTCAATAATACCATCAGCGATTAAATCACATCGCACAATTCCACCAAAAATATTAACTAAAACACCTTTAACATGTTGATCAGAAAGAATAATTTTAAATGCTTCTGTTACACGTTCTGTCGTAGCTGAACCACCTACGTCTAGAAAGTTTGCAGGATTACCACCATGCAATTTAATAATATCCATTGTCGCCATGGCTAAACCGGCACCATTCACCATACAACCCACATCACCATCTAAAGCGATATAGTTAAGTGACCAATCTCGCGCACGATTTTCACGATCATCTTCTTGCGAAGTGTCACGCATACTTCTAATTTCAGGTTGTCGATAAAGTGCATTTTCATCTAATGAAATTTTAGCGTCTAAACAAATTAAATTATCATGATCATCGATCACCAATGGGTTAATTTCTAATAATGCTAAATCTTTTTCCGTGAACAATTTACCTAAACCACACATAATCTGCGTGAATTGTTTAATTTGCTCACCATTCAATCCTAATTTGAAACCAATATCACGTGCTTGATATGGCAATACACCTAATAACGGATCAACTGTTTCGCGTAGAATTTTTTCTGGTGTTTCTTCCGCGATTTTTTCAATTTCAACACCGCCTTCAGTTGAAGCCATGATCACAATTCGTCTGGAAGAACGATCGATCACTGCACTTAAATACAATTCTTTTTTAATTTCACAAGGTTTTGCAATTAAAACAGAATTAATGGGTTGACCATTTGCATCGGTTTGATAAGTTACTAAACGTTTACCCAGCATACCTTGAACGGCTTGTTTCAACGTATCTATGTTCTGAACGATTTTAACACCACCAGCTTTACCTCGACCACCTGCATGTACTTGTGCTTTTACAACCCAAGCATCTCCACCCAGTTTTTCAGCAATTCCAACCGCGTCTTCCGCATTCCATGCAACTTCACCTGCGGGTACAGGTAAACCAAATTCTGCAAGCAATTGTTTTGCTTGATATTCATGTAGATTCATATTTGCCTCTTTATTTATTTACCCCCTCACCCTTATTTGTTGTAGGGTGGATTAGGCGCGAAACGCCGTAATCCACCGAAGAAGTTTTGGTGGATTATGGGCCTAACGGCCCTAATCCACCCTACATCAAATAAGCGTTAGGATGAGGAGGCGTTACTCCTAAACATCTAAAATCAAACGAGCAGGATCTTCGATCAGCTCTTTAATTGTCTTCAAAAACTGCACTGAATCTTTACCATCAATAATTCGATGATCATAAGATAACGCAACATACATCATAGGACGAATCACAACCTGTCCATTTTCAGCAACTGGTCGCTCTTCTATTTTGTGTAATCCTAATATCGCACTTTGAGGTGGATTTAGAATCGGTGTAGACATTAATGAACCAAACACACCACCATTGGAAATGGTGAATGTTCCACCTGTCATTTCTTCTAATGTTAATTTACCCTCTTTCGCTTTTTGTCCAAACTCTGCGATTTGGGCTTCTACTTGTGCCATAGACATTTGTTCTGCATTTCTCAAAACAGGTACCACTAAACCTCTGTCTGAAGAAACCGCAACACCAATATCTGCATAAGCATGATAAATGATATCTGTACCATCAATATAAGCATTCACATCTGGAAAACGCTTTAATGCAGCAACCGCAGCACGAACAAAAAACGACATAAAACCAAGACGAATTTTATGTGCTTTTTCAAATTGATCTTTATATTGCGCACGTAAATCCATAACCGCTTTCATATTAATTTCATTAAAAGTGGTTAATATAGCCATGTTTTGTTGGGCATCCAGTAAACGTTCTGCAATTCGTGCACGCAAACGTGACATAGGGACACGTTCTTCTGTTCTAGCACCTACAGCCATAGGTGCTTGTGCATGTTTTTGTACGTCTTCTTTTGTAACTCTTCCACCTTTACCACTGCCAGGAATTTGTGTTGCATCAATACCTAATTCTCCTGCTGCTCTTCGAACAGAAGGTGATAATTCTGCTGAAGCTGGTTTAGAAACTTCAGGTGCTGGTGCTTCGGCTTTAGCTGGCGCAGGTGCTTCAGTTTTCGTTTCAGGTTTAGGTGCAGAAGCAACAGCACCAGGTGTGATAATTGCTAAAACTTCATTTCGTCCTACCGTCGTCCCTGTTGGTTTTAAAATTTTGGTTATAACACCTGAGGTTGTGGCTGGTACTTCAAGTACTACTTTATCCGTTTCAATATCAACTAAATTTTCATCACGGTTAACAGTATCACCTTCTTTTTTATGCCATGCTGAAACTGTTGCATCAGCAACAGATTCCGGTAATGTAGGTACTTTAACTTCTATTGTTTCAGCCATTTTTTTCTCCTTAGAGGCCCAGCGCTTCTTTTACTAAAGCTGCTTGTTCTTGTGCATGAATTGATGAATAACCAGTTGCTGGGGACGCAGAGGCAGGTCGACCTGCGTAATCTAGCGTTTGACCCTTTGCAAGGCAAATATGCAAGCGATGATTAATGGAATACCAGGAACCTTGGTTTTTGGGTTCCTCTTGACACCAGATCACTTCTTTTGCATTTGGATAACGTTTCAATTCAGCAGTTAATGCAACTTGCGGAAATGGATAAAGTTGCTCAATACGCACAATAGCTACTGTATCAAGTTTTGCTTCACGACGTTTTTCCAATAAATCATAATAAACTTTACCAGTACAAAGCACTACTTTTTTCACTTTTTTCGGATTTAAATCATCAATTTCTGGAATAATTAATTCAAATTTTCCATCTGTTAAATCTTCTAATGTTGAAATCACCAATTTATGTCTTAATAAATTCTTAGGTGAAAAAACAACTAATGGTTTTCTGTAAGGACGCAACATTTGTCTTCTAATCAAATGATAAATTTGAGAAGGTGTTGAAGGAACACAAACCTGAATATTTTGCTGCGCGCATGATTGTAAAAATCGCTCTAAGCGTGCTGATGAATGCTCGGGACCTGCGCCTTGATAACCATGTGGAAGAAACATCGTCAACCCACACAATCTAGACCATTTTTGTTCGCCAGAAGTAATGAATTGATCAATTACCACTTGTGCGCCATTCATAAAGTCACCATATTGTGCTTCCCAAATAACTAAGGTTTCAGGCTCTGTCGTTGCATAACCATACTCAAAACCTAAAACCCCCTCTTCTGAAAGCGCAGAATCATTAATCCATATAATTGGTTGTTCTTCTGTTAAATGCGCAAGTGGTGTATAAGCCGTTCCATCATTTTGATCGTAGACAATCGCATGACGATGCGCAAAAGTACCACGACCACAATCTTGTCCAGTTAATCGTATAGGATAGCCTTGATCTAATAATGTTGCATAAGCTAAAGTTTCTGCCATACCCCAATTTAAAGGCATTTTACCTTCAATCATTAAACGACGATTTTCATATTCTTTCGCAACTTGTGCTTGTAAGGTAAAACCTTCTGGTAAAGTTGTGACTGCTTCACCTAATCTTTTCAATTCGGTTAAACTAATTTTTGTATCGTAAGCAACATCCCAGCTTTTGTCTTTATAAAGTGACCAATCAGCATAATGTTGTCGTACTTCTGACTTAGGTACGGTTGGGATAATAGGTTGGAAAGTATCTAATATGTGACGATAACGCTCATCCTCTGCTGTTACATCTTCAGCCGTTACTATATTTTCTTCAATTAACTTTTTAGCATAAATTTCAGGATTACGTGGATGTTGACGAATTTTTTTATACATCAAAGGTTGTGTTGCAGAAGGTTCATCACCTTCGTTATGGCCTAAACGTCTATAGCACACTAAATCAATGAAAACATCCGTTTTAAATTCCATTCGATAATCAAGTGCTAATTGCATTGCAAAAACACAAGCTTCAGGATCATCACCGTTTACGTGAAAAATAGGTGTATCAATCATTTTACCTATATCCGTACAATACATACTTGAGCGGGCATCATGAGGATTACTGGTGGTAAAACCAATTTGATTATTGACAATAATATGTATAGTTCCACCGGTATTAAAACCTCTGGTCTGTGATAGATTCAGTGTTTCCATGACAACACCTTGACCAGCAAATGCTGCATCACCATGTATTAAAACAGGCACAATTAAACTATGATCATAATCAGCACGTGAATCTTGTCTTGCCCGT
>JBFWPS010000198.1:0-4337 GCA_050249855.1 Gammaproteobacteria bacterium | reverse complement strand
AGACACTTCGGAGGCATGCATATCACCATCAAAACGTAAAACATAAATACGCTTTTTAAGCATCGCTGATTTTTCTTCAGCTTTTTTTGCTTTCTTAGTGTCTTTAACAAATTTTTTGTATTGCTCTTTAGTAAGAATTTCTGATTGAATTAAATCGGTCATCTCAGTGAAACGATCGTTTATTTTTTCAATTTCCAGTTTTTCTTTTTCTCTATTTTTGTTTTTAGCAATGATGCTGACGATACCTGCAAAAATCATTAAAACAGCCGCTACTGTAACAGCCGCCTCACCTAAATAGACTAAAAATTCGGCAAAATGATGTGACATATTTATCCTTAGTAGTAGGGTGGATTAGGCGCGAAGCGCCGTAATCCACCAAAGCGTAAACGTGGATTAGGGCGCTTCGCGCCTAATCCACCCTACAAATCAATAGCTAACTCATCTATTTGTATGTAAAATACACTCTTTAATTATATTATTTTAAACTATGTACTTACTCGAAACTCAAAATTTAACACTCTTACGAAATGAACGGATTATAGTCCAAAATATTTCGCTGTCCATCCAATCCGGTGAAATTTTACAGATCCGTGGTCCAAATGGTTCAGGAAAAACCAGTTTATTGCGTATGTTATCGGGGATTATTTTACCAACTGCTGGTGAAATCTATTGGGGTGGTGAGTTAATTCATGACATTCATTATCAACGTAATTTGCTTTATCAAGGGCATTTGCTTGGACTTAAATCAATGCTTACGGTGAATGAAAATTTATTATTATTTGCAAAAGAGCCTGAGATTAGAGAAGTGCTTTTAGTATTAAACTTGCTTAAACATCAAAATGACTTTGTGAAGGATTTATCAGCGGGTCAACAACGTCGTTTGACATTTGCCAAATTTTTATTAAAGAAAGCACCTTTATGGTTGTTAGATGAACCTTTTACAGCGTTAGATCAAGCAACACAAAAGTTAGTGGAAAGTTTGATAAGAAAACAGGTACAGCAGGGTGGTATGGTGATTTTGACTAGCCATCAAGGTATTGATTTAAATGTGAAGTATTTAGATTTGATATTAAATATGTAGGGTGGATTAGGCGCGAAGCGCCGTAATCCATCGTTACGTTTTGGTGGATTACGGCGCTTCGCGCCTAATCCACCCTACAATTTTTTACAAATAATAAAGGATGGCATTTTGTTAAATACGATTTCATTATTCAAAAGAGCCGTAATCCAGCGTTACGTTTTGGTGGATTATGGCGCTTCGCGCCTAATCCACCCTACAATTTTTTACAAATAATAAAGGATGGCATTTTGTTAAATACGATTTCATTATTCAAAAGAGAATTTAGATTAGCACAACGCTCCTTAAATGAAGTGCTAAATCCCCTTATTTTTTTTATTTTAATCGTTACCTTATTTCCACTGGCTATTTCACCCAACCCGATTTTTTTACAAAAAATTGCGCCAGGCATTTTATGGATTGCCGTATTACTGGCTATTTTACTAAGCCTTGATAGACTTTTTCGAAGTGATTTTGAAGATGGTTCATTAGAACAAATAGCTTTAACTTCTTATTCTTTGCCTATGTTTATCATGGTAAAAATTATAGTGCATTGGTTATTGATTTGTTTGCCGTGTATTTTACTCACCCCATTATTGGGCTTGATGTTGCATCTTCCCGCGGATGTGATTTTATCGCTTATTTTAAGTTTGTTATTAGGTACGCCTACGCTTTGTTTATTAGGTAGTGTTATGTATGCTTTGACAATAAGTATGTCAAATAATGCATTTTTGTTAGTGTTGCTACTTATACCTTTATACATTCCCATATTGATTTTTGGCGTGGCAAGTACTATGGCTTCTATGAATCATCTTTCCTATATAGGTGATCTAGCCATGCTGGCTTCAATATTTGTCTTGGCAGCTACTTTTGCACCTTTCGTGAGTGCGAAGGCGCTGAGGATGGGGATATAGGCTGCTTGGTGGATACGTGTTTGAGAAAGTGTTTGTTGATCTAGAAACTCCCTCTCCCCCAACTTGTTGGGGGAGAGGAAGATTTTTTAATTTAGAGTGAAGTGCACGCGTGCCCACCATATTGCGCTTGTATTAAACTGATCGATTATGTATACTGTGCGGATTTAAAGCAAGAGAGAGAAAAACATGTTTAAATCTGGCGATCTCGGTCAAAAACTAATCAGCTATGGACAAATAGTAGATTTTATTCAAAAAAATTCACCTACTTCTGACCAACCGCCTACGCAAGAAGAAATAATGAGAATACTGGGTTTTTGGCGTGCGGTTAGTGCGCATTATCAATCTGATGTTTATCCTATTTTTGAAGAAATGAATAAATTAGGCAACTTTCCAAATCTTACACCCACTGACATGCCTCAAATTGTACAAGGCTTTAAAACTTTGGTAGAGACTTATCTAGCATCCAACCCAAAATCAAATGAATGCGAATCTTTAGTTGATTTGCTAACCAGATTGAATGAACATTTAAAAACTGCTAAAACGGGACAATCTGCCACTTCTGAATCCGCAGAGCTAAAAAAACTAAGAGAAGAAAATGCAAGATTAAAAGCAGCGCAAACTACTGCTAAAACGCCAGTTCTCGAAAGCGCAGAATTAAAAAAACTAAGAGAAGAAAATGCGGCACTAGTGGCACAACTAGCACAACTAGGAGCGGTACAAAGGCAAGCACAAGGACAATCTACTCAATCAACGGTTTCATCCAGTAGTTCTATGTTTAACAATGAAACAACTTCAACCCAGATAATAAACTTAATCAAAACGGTAGAGGATGCAAAGAAAAAATATGATGCTTCGCCAAAAGGAGGAACTTGGCATATCCACGGCGATACAGGGACAGAAAAGGTTCAATCTTTATTGAATAAACTAAGAACTAGTAAAGATTTAAATCAGGCTAGAACGGCTTTTGTAACCTATTTTTGTGATAACAGTTGGTTTGGAAGTACTAAATGTAACAATCACTCTTTCTGTAGTTTTTGGTTTAACGAATTGAGAAATAAACAAGAACTCGTAAGAGAACTCAATAGTATCTGGTTTAAAAATTCTGCTCAAAAATTATCTATATCAACTAGTATTGACTACACAGAGGGAGCTAATTACGAAAATCGTAAAACTGCTTTTGATGCGATGCAGAGTTTGGGTAGTACTACGGCACCAAGCTATGGTTTTCAACAATAGCAAATCAACGAAATAGTGTTACACTTAAAATACTTACATAATAAAAATAAAGGTATTTTATGGACACTCAAATAACCCCCTTACCAACTGATAGAGATGTTACCCTACGTGTGACCACTCAACCTAACGATGCAAACCCCAAAGGCGATATCTTTGGTGGTTGGCTTATGTCAAAGATTGATATAGCAGGTGGAATAACAGCAAAGCAAGTCACCGAAGGTGAAATTTCTACGGTTGCAGTGAGTCAGTTACAGTTTATTAATCCTTTGTATGTACATAATCTTGTAAGTTTTTATACGCAAGTTAAAAAAATTGGCCATACCTCTATCACAATTGAAATTGATGTGTATGCTCAACGAAATTATGCAAAACCGGAGCAAGCAATTAAAATTGCAACAGCTGAATTTGTTTATGTAGCTGTGTCTGCACCTGGTGAAAAGCGTGTCATAAAACAAAAATAAGCTCGAATACTCGAAGTTTTATAAATTGCCAGATGAAACTGTATGAGCAGTAGTCTGATAAGGTTCACTAGTTTGAGGTTCTGACGTATCTGAGCTTACGTTATTAAATAACCCAGCAGCAGTTAGCGCAGAGGCACTCGAAGAAGCTACAGATTCATTTCTCGGTAAGTGTAATTCAATGGTTTTACTGATTAATGATTTTTTTAAGTTTTCATGTGCAGCCGCCGTATGAAGCCCTTCGGGTAAGTAAATGCAACCAATATAAAGACTACCACCTGCGTCACCAGGTACTTCGATACAAAGGACACGTGCAGGAGAGCCGTGAATTTTTAATTCATGCGTTATTTTATATTCAGCAACTTGGTTATTCGTTCGTATTTTAACTAATAATGGTTCAATTTTTTTAAGCCCTTTTTTGCCGTTAAAAGTGACAGTTGTACTGGCTGTTTTTAATTTGTCGAAATCAACTTTATTGAACCCATCTTTACAAATTGCTTCTTCATCTAGATATAAAAAGCAGTTGGTTCCATTTCTAATCGATGTAAAATCAGTTTGTGTAGAGGCGTATCGTTGATTGAACCAAGTAATTATTTTAGGAACGGATGTCGTAGTTTGAGAATGACTAGTTTTAGTCGAAGAAGTATTTTTATCCTCTGCAAATAAGCGTTT
>JBFWPS010000197.1:0-4386 GCA_050249855.1 Gammaproteobacteria bacterium | reverse complement strand
TTTTTGGGTCTTTTCTTCAGGGGTTACTCGTTCATAACCAAAGTAAGCTATACTATCTGGAAGAAAATCTGACATAATGTTCCTTAATTTATAAAAAAACGATTAATGCTATGCTACCTTATTTATTACTACTTTTGACACTTTTATTTTCATCCACGAGTTTTGGGTTAACATTTTACTTACCACAACGCGGTGATAATATTGTGGGTGAAGTGCAAGTTGTCAAGGTTCAAGATGGTGACAATATTTACGCCATTGCGCGCCAATTTGATATAGGTTTAGATGAATTAAAGGCGGCTAATCCAACAATAGATACAAAAAGTCTTTCATTGGGTCAAAAAGTTATCATACCTGGCGCCTTTATTTTGCCCTTATCACCGCATAATGGCATTGTTATCAATTTACCTGAGCTACGTTTGTACTATTACCCTCCGTATGGATCTTATGTCATGACTTTTCCGATTGGGATTGGAAAAGAAGGGTGGTCAACCCCTGTAGGTCAAACCAGTGTTTTGTCGAAAGAAGATTATCCTAATTGGTATCCGCCAGAATCGATTAGGGAGTATACACAAAAATCGAAGGGTTATACGTTACCAAAAGTGGTACCTGCTGGACCCGGAAATCCCTTAGGCGATTATGCCATTCACTTAGAATGGCAGAGCATGTTAATTCATGGTACAAATCAGCCAACCAGTGTTGGTCAACGTAGTAGTTCTGGTTGTATTAGAATGTACCCTGAAGATGTAGCACAATTATTTTCTGAAGTGCAACCTGGAACACCTGTATATGTTGTTTATCAACCCTATAAAGTTGGTTGGTATCATGGTGAATTATATGAAGAAGTTCACAAGACTTTAAAAGAATATTTAACAACTTTTTCTTTGTCTGATGGAATTAATCAAGCAACACAAGGTCGAGTTGTTTATTTGGATCAAAATAGAATTGAGCAACTTAAAGCATTGGCTTTGGGTTATCCTATATTAGTGGGAAGAGCGAAGTAATTAAAAGAGGTTGATACGATGATAAAAAAATTTTTAAGCGGCATAATTTTATTTTTTTTTGTAAATCTTGCCCAAGCAGGCACTTTTTATGGGACTATGCTTTGTCAGAATGACGATCATTATGATTGTCATCGAGTTAGAAGTGGTGAAAGTTGGCAATCTTTATTTCCTGATTTTAATCAACGTGATTTGGTTATGCGAGCTAATAGAAGAGGATCTGGATTATATCCTGGTTTTGTGATTGCGATCCCAAAAGATTTAGCTAGTCAAAATTTATATACGTTGTCTCCGTTTCCTTTACAAATTGATCCACCTCGTGAAAAAGAAGTGATTATTGATTTAAATAAATTAGCATTTGCAGCCTATGATCCTAAAGGCAATTTGGTTTTTTGGGGGCCTGCGTCAGGTGGAAAAGGTTTTTGTCCGGATATAGATAGAGCCTGTTATACGGTGACTGGAACATTCCGAGTTTTTCGTAAGCAATATGCTGGTTGTGTTTCTAGTGTGTTTCCAATCGAATACGATGGTGGTGCACCTATGCCATTTTGCATGCATTTTTTTGAAGGTTATGCAATGCATGGTTCTTCAAGTGTTCCGGGATTTAATGCAAGTCACGGATGTGTGCGTATGTTAGTGAATGATGCGCGTTGGTTAAATGAAAATTTTGTAAGTATTGGTACAAAAGTAATTGTGTTACCCTATGATCCTTGATGGATTTGGGCTGCTTTTAATTTATTGAAGAAGTCTGAAAAATTGCCGTCATTGCGAGCGTAGCGAAGCAATCCAGAGCTGAGCTTAAATAGATATTCAGTCCTGGATTGCCACGCTTTGCACAAAACGCAAAGCTCGCAATGACGGCGTTTTTAAAAGTCTTAAATAAACGAAAAACAGCCAAATTTAATTTTCAGAGAAATAGCATGTTTAAAACCTTAATTGACACTCAACCACTTGCGGCAAAAATGCGACCGAGAAATTTTGACGAATTCTTTGGGCAAAAACACATTTTAGAAAAAGGAAAACCTTTAAGAACCGCAATAGAGCATCAACAATTACATTCTATGATTTTGTGGGGGCCCCCTGGTTCTGGTAAAACAACCCTTGCTTATTTAATAGGGCAATTAGCGCACGCACGAATAGAAAATTTATCAGCTGTATTTTCTGGTGTAAAAGAAATTCGACAAGCCATGTCCACGGCGAAAATGGCCCAAGAACAGGGGCAAAAAACCATTTTATTTATTGATGAAATTCATCGGTTTAACAAAGCCCAACAAGATTCATTTTTACATTACGTAGAAGATGGCACTGTAACCTTGATTGGTGCTACGACTGAAAATCCATCATTTGAATTAAATAGTGCGTTGTTGTCGCGAGCTCGTGTGTATGTGTTAAAGCGGCTAGAAGAAAATGATGTATTAGAAATGATTGATAAGGCATTAACAGATGAAGAAAGAGGGCTCGGTCAATTAAAATTAGAAATCCCTTTAGATTTAAAAAAGATGATAGCACTGGCTTCCGATGGCGATGGAAGACGTGCGCTACTGTTTTTAGAAATTATTTCTGAATTTGCTGAGAAATTAGGTGATCATACAACGGTAACAGAAGCAAACGTAAAAGAAGTATTATCAGTTGGTACAAGACGTTTTGATAAAGGTGGTGAAGTTTTTCACGATCAAATTTCTGCATTGCATAAATCTATTCGTGGTTCATCACCTGATGCAGCACTTTATTGGTTTGCACGCATGATAGATGGTGGTTGCGATCCATTATACATTGCAAGACGTTTGATTCGAGCAGCTTCTGAAGATATTGGAAATGCTGATCCACGCGCATTACAATTGGCTTTAAATGCATGGGATGTTCAAGAACGACTGGGTAGCCCTGAAGGCGAATTAACCCTAGCACAAACTGTTATTTATCTTGCTTGCGCACCTAAAAGTAATGCCTGTTATATGGCTTTAAATGCAGTAAAAGAAGATGTTGAACGTTATGGGTCAACCGAAGTACCCCTCCATCTAAGAAATGCTCCTACGCATTTAATGAAAAAATTAGGTTATGGTAAAGCTTATCGATATGCACATGATGAACCTGAAGCCTATGCTGCCGGCGAACATTATTTTCCAGAAGAAATGCCAAAACGCCAATATTATCACCCGGCTCTCCGCGGTCTTGAAATTCAAATATCTGAAAAACTACGTCACCTTAAAGAGCTTGATAAGAGTCAAAAGAGATAGAATTTATTAAAAACTATTAGCACTCTAGAAACAGGAGTGCTAAAATATATCATAACACTTACCGTTTTGTTCATATATTGATCACAATGAGGTCTACAGATGAACCAATTAATGAAGCTGGAGATAGCATCACCTTTAGGAAGCCTAGAGGCATATTACCAATTTGTAAGCAAAATTCCTTTGATTTCTGAAGAAGAAGAGCAAGCGCTTGCAAGACGCTTTTATCAAGACAATGACTTAGATGCAGCAAGGCAACTCGTTTTAGCGCACATGCGTTTTGTTGTGCATGTTGCCAAAGGTTATGCGGGCTATGGTTTAGCATTAGGTGATTTAATTCAAGAAGGCAATATTGGCTTAATGAAGGCAGTTAAGCGATTCAATCCAGAATTGGGTGTTCGTTTAATTACATTTGCTGTTCATTGGATTAAAGCGGAGATTCATGAGTTTATCATTCGTAATTGGCGAATTGTTAAAATTGCCACCACCAAAGCACAGCGCAAACTTTTCTTTAATTTAAGAAAATATAAAAAACGTTTAGGTTGGTTTTCACGAGAAGATATTGCATACGTTGCTGATGAATTAGGTGTTGCACCCGAGACGGTAGTTGAAATGGAACAACGTTTAGATGCACAAGATGCGAGTTTATATCATAGCCATAGCGAAGAAGATGAAGATAATCATTTTGCGCCTATTCATTATCTTGAAGACAAACGTTCTAATCCTGCCGATCTGGTAGAATTTTCGCAAACCAAAGGTATTAATCAAGAATATTTAAGCTATGCGCTAGAAGCGTTGGATGAGCGTAGCCTAGATATTATCAAACAGCGTTGGCTTGATGATGGAAAAATAACTTTACATGATTTAGCTGAAAAATATGGTATTTCAGCAGAACGCGTTAGACAATTAGAAACCAATGCACTTAAAAAATTGAAAACGGTTATTGAAGAAGCACAAGCTGCTTAATAATATTAAATAGTTGAATCGTTTTAATCGGAATGCTTTGATAAGTTGTTTTTTTGGTTTATATAGGTGTTTAAGCCGATAGCTATAATTTTTTCGTCTAATGGAAAACGTCCTTCCCCGGGAAAAATCACATATAGTGCTGCTAAATTTAAATCTTCAATTGCAATATACATGGATTTTGAGGCTTTTGG
>JBFWPS010000196.1:0-4397 GCA_050249855.1 Gammaproteobacteria bacterium | reverse complement strand
GTTTCTACAACGCAAACCTCAACAGATTGTTTTAGAGAGGCTCTCTTAGAATTTTTTACGTGAGAGTAGCTACCGTTATACTATTGCCGCTTGACAGGAACCTTCTAATGGGTGCCCACCCTACGAAATCTGGTGGGCACACGTGCACGAAACGTAATTTGAAAATTTAAAAGCATCTGCAATGCACGTTTTGCCCACCCTACGAAATTTTGATCGATTGTAGGGTGGGCAAAGCGCGTATTCATCGTGATTAAATTTACAAATGATTCTTAAAGCGCGTGCCCACCAAGCTGCTTTTTATTATTCAACGCGTACTTTCGCAAACTTCCTTTTGCCAACTTGATAAATATGTTCAGAATTTTTTGAAATCTTTAAGTTTTTATCAGTTACTTTATTAGCATCCATGCTTATTCCACCTTGTTCAATTAAACGCATGGCTTCAGAGGTACTTTTAGTTAAGCCTACTTCTTTTAATAATTGTGTAATTGTTATTTCATTTGAGGGCCATTTAAGTGACATTAGTTCGAGATTTTCTGGAATTTCTTGATCACGGAAGCGTACTATAAAATCTTCTTCAGCATAATCAGCAGTATCATAGTTATGAAACCGAGTAATCAAAATCTTCGCTAAATTAATCTTCGCGTCACGTGGATGCGTATCTTTTCGTATTTTTTGAATTTCTAATAAGCTTAATGAAGTAAGTAATTCATAATATTCCCACATTAAATCATCAGAAATAGACATGATTTTGCCAAACATGACTGTACCTGGTTCATCAATACCAATATAATTACCCAGTGATTTCGACATTTTTTGCACGCCATCCAAACCTACTAGCAAAGGCATGGTCATCACGATTTGAGGTGTTTGACCAAAGTGTTTTTGTAATTCACGGCCCATGAGTAAATTAAATTTCTGATCGGTGCCGCCTAATTCTATGTCAGCTTTTAATGCAACAGAATCATAACCTTGTAACAGTGGATATAAAAATTCGTGAATAGCAATTGGTTGATTTGAGGTAAATCGTTTATGGAAATCATCACGCTCTAACATACGTGCAACTGTATGCGTTGAAGCTAATCGAATTAAATCGACAGGGGAGAGTGGGTTTAACCACTCCGAATTAAAACGGATTTTAGTTTTATCTTTATCTAAAATTTTAAAAATTTGTTGTTTATAAGTTTCTGCATTGGCAACCACTTGTTCTCGTGTTAAGGGTGGTCTAGTGGCACTTTTACCAGAAGGATCACCAATCATCCCCGTGAAATCACCAATTAAAAAAGTAATTTCATGCCCCATGTCTTGTAATTGTCGCATTTTATTAATTAAAACAGTATGGCCTAAATGCAAATCAGGTGCAGTAGGATCAAATCCAGCTTTTACATGTAAAGGGCGGTTCTCTTTTAATTTTTCAATTAATTGATCTTCAATTAAAATTTCTTCAACACCACGTTTAATTTCATCTAGGTTCATTCGCGTATTTGTCCTCGTTTTTTGATGTCTTTTAAAATAGCTTCGCGCCCTTCGTTTAAACGTAAATATTCACTACCGATTTGCATTTGTAAACGATTATCTTCATTTTTATTACTGGCTAAAACACATGTACCCGTTGATAAAATTTGAAATGCAAATACAGTATCGATACTTAGTAAGTCAACTAAGTCCACATCTCTATTTAAAGCAACAGCTAACTCTTGTTGAACGTTCCATAATAGTAGCTCTGGTATTTTTTTTTCACAGAAGATTGCAATATCAATATCGCTATCATCAGTTTGTCTTTGGGTACCATAACTGCCAAATAAATAAATTAATTTAGTTTCAGGAATAACTTTCAATAAGATTAGCTTTATTGTATCTATTTCTTCTTTTATTTTGCTCAAATTGATCATAAAAATCTCACTGTAAAACTACCTACTTGATATTAGCTTATATTTCGCTAAGCAGCCAGTATCGAGCTGCATTTTTAGTTGACTTTATGAATGCCAGCCGCAATAAAAAATTCATATATTTCAATGAGTTAATAAAAATATATTTTAAAAGGTTGATTCTAGCATCACAACCGATTATCTTAATCGACTATTCAAACTAACTAATATATAAAGTGTCATTCGAAATGAGCAAAACAACGACAACAATAACTAATTTTACACACATAATTTATGAACGTCAGCAACTATTCTATCGCATCCTTTTAGTTACATGTGGTGCTGTTATTAATTTGATTTTACTGTTCAACATATTAAAACCAGCAGATCAATATGTGATTGCGGCGCCAAAAAGTGTTTTTCGTGCCTTAGGTAATACTATTTACGACAAAGTTTCACTAGAATTAAGTATTCAAGGATTTAATAACGCTTCTGAAGCATTATTGCCTAAAGAAGAAATCGGCCAGAGCAAAGATTTTGTTATGCCAGAATCTCTCGATTATTCTTTTGAAAAGGCGGTTTCAGAAAATACGGATGTTTCTACACCTATTCTTGAAACAGCTTCAAGCACACAATCAAAATCACAAATAACTGCACCCAAAATAACTTCTACTGTTATCAAACAGCATGATACGCTTACGAAAATTGCAATTCGGATCCATGCAAATAAATCAGATGTAGCAAAAATATTATCTTTACCCCAAGCATTTCCAATTTTATCTAATTTACAAAATGGTAAGACAATTGACATTAAATTAAATCAAAAAGGTGATATTCAAAAAGTAGTTTATAAAATAAATAAAGAGAAGCAGTTAACTATTACGCGATTAGATACTGGTTTTCGTTCGGAAGTATTAATCAATGGATTACAGCAACGCATTTTATCAACCAGTGTTTTAGTCCAAAATAGTTTATCTAAGAGTGGTTTGCGGCCTAAACTTGTAATGCAATTACCAAAAGTTTTTGGTAGTGCGGATGTTGTAAACAAAGTAAAATCAGGTCAGCGTATTAGCGTGTTGTATGAACAAACTTTTAAAAATGGTAAAGCCTTTCAAACAGGTAATATTCTTGCAGCACAAATTAATGATCATGGTAAAAAAACACAAGTTATTCGATTTGTTGATCGTAATGGTCGAGTAGGTTATTACACACCTGAAGGTAAGAGTTTAGAATCAGGTTTCTTACGTGCTCCATTGCATTATAGTCATATTGCTTCTAGATTTAGCCTGCATCGTTATCATCCTATTTTACATATCGTTAGAGCGCATAAAGGTGTTGATTTAGCAGCACCTTCAGGTACCCCTGTTTATGCAGCAAGTGATGGTGTTATTCGTTATGCTGGTCGCAAAGGTGGTTATGGTAATGTTATTGAAATACGATCTGCCCGTATTTATACCGGTATTTATGCACATTTAAAACGTTTTGCGCGTGGTCTTCATTCAGGTCAAGTCGTGCATCGTGGGCAAGTTATTGGTTATGTAGGTATGACGGGGCTTGCTGAAGGTCCACATTTACATTATGAATTACATATCAACGGCGTGCCGCATGATCCATTATCAGTTAAATTACCTTCAGGTGGGCTGCTTCCTCACGCACAGCGTACTGCATTTATAAATTATGCCGATCATTTAGTTAAAAAACTTGCTTAAAGCATCCTACTTTTAAAAGTTTTACTGAGGTTTCTGCATGCATGAATATTATATAGGATTAATGTCAGGAACCAGCATGGATGCAGTAGATGCTGTGCTAGTTGATTTTGCTGATGATCGTTGTCAATTAATTGCAACACATCGTGAACCAATGCCTGAAGCATTTAAACAATCGTTGGCGTTGCTTTCTATTCCAAGTGAAAATGAATTAAATCGTTTTGGCATTTTAGATCAACAACTTGGTTTATTGTTTGCAAGAACTGTGAATCACTTGCTTGAAAAACAACAATTATCTCCAAATGATATCACAGCCATTGGTAGTCATGGGCAAACAGCTAGACATCAACCTAGTCAAACGATTCCATTTACGTTACAAATCGCTGATCCCAATATGATTGCGGAACATACGAATATTACAACGATTGCAGATTTCAGAAGACGTGATGTTGCAAGTGGCGGTCAAGGTGCACCCTTAACGCCCTTATTTCATGCTTATGCATTTCGCAATGCTGAAAAAAATAGAGTTATATTAAACTTAGGTGGTATTGCAAATCTTACATTGTTACCAAAAGATCAATCAAAGCCAATTGTTGGATTTGATACGGGTCCGGCTAATACTTTATTAGATAATTGGGCTAAACAACATTTATTACTTCCCTATGATGCTAATGGTGATTGGTCATCCTCAGGTGAGTTGATTGAAGATTTATTAAATGCTTGTTTAGATGATGCTTATTTTTTTGCTGAACCGCCTAAAAGTACGGGACCTGAATATTTTAATTTAAATTGGCTGCAAGAAAAATTAAAAAGTTCTTATAAAGCA
>JBFWPS010000195.1:0-4430 GCA_050249855.1 Gammaproteobacteria bacterium | reverse complement strand
ACATATTTAAATCAAACGTTTTTAATGGATGACGAATATCCATTAACAAAACTAATCCTTTTAAACAAATTCGCTCTTGTAAGTATTGTCCTAAAGTTTTTTGCCAACGTTCTTTAACTTCATTTGGTACTTTCGCATAACCATATCCAGGTAAATCAACCAAGCGACGTTTTTCATCTAACTGAAATAAATTTATAAGTTGTGTCCGTCCAGGGGTTTTACTGGTTCTTGCTAAGTTCTTTTGTTCTGTTAAAACATTAAGTGCGCTTGATTTACCCGCATTAGAGCGACCTGCAAAAGCAACCTCAATCCCTTCATCGGATGGTAATTGACGAAGTTGTGCTGCGCTTATTAAAAAACTTGCTTTTTTATAATCTATATTCATGAGTTTGATGTCCTGCTATCTATCATTATGTGACCTTTTCTAGAATCAAATATTACAAAAATAGCCGTCATTGCGAGCGTAGCGAAGCTATGACGACTCTGTTTCGCGTAAGCCTCTAACAAAATAGACTTCCTGATGGATTACGACCCTAAAGCGTCTAATCCACCCTACAATTCTTCTTTTGTAAAAATAGTTGCAATTATTCACTAACTGCATCAATATTGCCTATTATTTACCTATAATGGAAGCAAATAATGCGATTTAGTTTATTTCTCATTGTGTTTTTTATAAGTTTTGTTTCTTTCGCTGATGTCAATTTAGGTAGAGCCATCTACGAAAAATCCTGCCAAACTTGCCATAGTCCTAATACAGCACCTTTAATGGGTGCGCCCACTATTCATGATATGTCTGCTTGGAAATCACGTTTAGAACAAGCTAAAGAAGCTGCAAAACGAGAGCCTAATGTACAAACAACGCTAGACTTTTTGGTTTCTGAAATTAAACATGGGAAAGGCGCAATGGTACCAGGCGGTATGTGCACAGATTCTAATACGCCCGATCGTCAATGTACTGATGATGCTTATAAGTCAGCTATTGAATATATGACATCTGCAAAATAAAAAGTTTTTATGAAAACATTTTTAATCACATGTTTTATTTTTTTGGTAACTACTACTGTTAATGCGAGCACAGAAATTCCTAGTGAAATAAAATTAGATGCTTGTGCTTCATGTCATGGTCAAAATGGTAATGGTATTCTCCCCGCTTTCCCTAAAGTTGCAGGGCAAAACAAACGCTACTTTACAAAGCAAATGATGGATTATAAAACAGGGAATCGCATCAATCCTGTGATGCAGGCTATTCTAATTAATTTAACTGATGAAGATATTCATTCATTCGCTCATTACTACAGTCAACAAAAACCTATAAAAACCTATAAAAAACCTGATCTTGTTTCCCTAGGCCAAATGATTTATGTTTATGGAATCGTTGATAAAGGTATTCCAGCTTGCAGTGCCTGTCATGATCCAAAAGGGTTGGGGAATGCTCAAGCAGGTTTTCCAAGGCTTAGTGGACAATATGCAGAATATACTGCCCAACAATTAAAGGAATTTCGTCTTGGTCACCGCCATAATGATATACATCGCATGATGGAGATGATAAGTAGCAAAATGAATGATGATGAAATCAATGCAGTAGCTAGTTACATCGAAAGATTAAATTAACATTTATAGGATTTTACTATGCGCAAAATAACACAAATTTTTTCTATTATTCTCTTAAGTTGGTTTAGTCTTGCATTAGGACAAACGCCAAAATTCGTTGAAGGAAAACAATATCATATTGTATCAAATGCAAAAACTATATCTTCTGCGCCGATGGATGAACAAGTCCAAGTAATTGAATTTTTTAATTATGGTTGCCCTGCCTGTAATATTATAGAACCAGAACTTGAAAAATGGCTAACAAACAAACCTGCAGATGTAGCATTCTCTAGAGTACCTGTTGTTTTTGAAGATGGTTGGGAAATTTATGCAAAAGCATATTATCTTGCAAAAGAATTACATTTAGAAAATAAATTGTCACCTGATCTATTTAACACTATACATAAAAAAGGCGTTAACCTCACTGATCCAGTTCTACTAGAAGCTTTCTTTATCAATCATGGTGTACAAGCTGCTGATGTTCGTTCAGCGCTTGATTCGTCAACTGCCATTGACCTCGATCTTAAACAAGGGCAATCACTAGCCGAAGCTTATCAAATCATGTTGATCCCAAGTTTTATTGTTGCTGGTAAATACAAAGTTTCCGGTGCTGATGTAAAAAGTGATAGTGAATTGTTTGAAGTATTAGATTTTCTCATTAAAAAGGCAAAAAAACACTGATTAATCATTGGCAGAACCCTTAACATGCTGTATAACAATAGATCAAACAACCATGCGGTTTAATACATTATGACAGCCATTTTAAATGAACCAATATCCAATGATGCAACTGAGCGCTTGCGTATTTTAAGCTATAACATTCAATCTGGACTACCAAGCGATCGTTTAAGTCATTACTTAACAAACAGCTGGCGCCACATTTTACCCAACCCCAAGCGCGATAGAAATATGTCTCGCATTGCAACCCTTCTACAACCTTATGACATCGTAGCATTACAAGAAATTGATGCTGGTAGCTTACGCACGGGCTTTATTAATCAAGTGCAATACTTAGCTTATGCTGGAAATTTTCCACATTGGTATTTACAAGTAAATCGTAATTTTGGAAAGTTTGGCAAACTGAGCAATGCTGTTTTAAGTCGTATTCAACCTTTTCATGTTGCGAATCATAAACTCCCCGGAATGATCCCTGGACGCGGTGCAATACAATTATTTTATGGCGACCGTCGTGATCCATTAGTCGTGATTATGATGCATTTAGCTCTTGGCCCCATTGCCAGAAATTTACAATTACAATATATTGAAAATCTCATTGAAGGTTATAAACATGTGATTTTAATAGGCGATATGAATTGTCTACCTAAAACGCTACACAAATCTAATTTGATGCAAACACATCAATTACAGTGTGTTAACAATCATTTAAATACTTATCCTAGTTGGCGTCCGCGCCGTAATATTGATCAAGTACTTGTAAGTCAATCGGTTAAAGTACATAATGTTAAAGTGTTAGATTTAAATTTTTCAGATCATTTACCAATTTCGCTTGAAGTTAGTTTACCGAGTTAAAATATGGAGTTTTTATGAAACATCATGCTCAAGGTTTTTTATCAATTGTACAGGATGCAAAAAAGCGTGTACAAGAAACAAATGTACAGATTGTAAAGGAACGTATTGATCAAGGGGAACAATTTTATTTAGTTGATGTCCGAGAAGAAAGTGAATGGCAACATAGTCACCTTCCAAATGCAATTCACTTAAGCAAAGGAGTTATTGAGCGTGATATTGAAAAAATAATTCCTGATAAAAATGCTGAAATTATTCTTTATTGTGGTGGTGGCTTCCGTTCTGCATTAGCAACAGATAATATTTTAAAAATGGGTTATGTGAATGCTATTTCAATGGATGGTGGTTATAGGGGTTGGATAGAAGCAGGTTATCCCATAACCAAATAAACATCAAATCTAGTACTTCGACCAATAAAAGAAAATGAAGGTTTATTATCTGCTATTGGATTTGCTAAACGTGGTCGTTTTACAACAACACGTTTTTTCACGCGTTTTAACGCCAAATGAAATAATTCTATTGAATCTTCGTCTACGCCGACTAGATCATGTAAAATTTGCATTTCTTTTTTAACTAACGATGATTTAGTTCGGATAGGAAACATGGGGTCCAGATAAACAACATCGGGATAATCACAAGACGGTAATTTTTTTAAATATTCTCTTGAATCTGTTTGAATTAATTTTAAAGATAAAGATTTAACTTCTTTTAAACGTGTTAACGCATCATTTAATAACAAATATAAAATATTTGAACGCTCTAGCATAGTAACCTCACAACCTATTGTCGCTAATATAAATCCATCTCTTCCAAGCCCCGCTGTGGTATCAAGAATAACTGGTTTGAAATTTGACCTAACTCCCACAGCTTTTACTAGGACTTCATTTTGTATTTGTATACTTCGCGCTGCATTTTTCCCTGAAAGAAAATCGATATAAAAAGGCTTATACGTTTTTTTTACGGCTCGTAGCTCTAAGTGTGTTGGAGTAAAAACTAACAAATAAGAATATTCATTCGAGAAAATATCAGCTAATGGTAAATTAAATTGTTTTGCTAATACTTGTGCCGTTACTTTTAAATCATCTGATAAATAAGAAATTGCTATTAAATTCATTTTTTCTTTTGAAAAACATCAATTCGTGCTGGAGGAAAGTTGATCCAAGCATACACACTGCGTACAAACTGAAATCCTTCTATTTTTAAACGATTTGGACGCAAATCATATGTAAATTGTACATAAAGTCCTCCGGATTTTAATATTTTAAAAATATTTTCATGCAGCGTATTAACTTGTTCTTTTAAAAACAAACGTA
>JBFWPS010000194.1:0-4443 GCA_050249855.1 Gammaproteobacteria bacterium | reverse complement strand
AGAGGGTTGGGGTGAGGGGGTAGAAAAATATTGACAACGAAGGTTGAAATTTCAAATATATGAAAAAAATTTATTTTAGTTGCCTTTTTATTTTATTAACATGCACAGCCTGCGGATTTCACCTTAGAGGGAGTTTACAACTTCCACAACAAGTGCATTCAGTTTATATAGAAAGTGAAAAATTATACGATCCATTTGTGATGCAGTTGAATAATGAATTGAAATCCAGAAAAGTGATAGTTGTGAAATCACCCAAAGAAGCACAAATAACAATACATGTTTTACAAATTATATTTACCCAAGCCTTACGTGGTATTAGTGCTAATACACAAGTTCGAACGTATTCGTTAGCCTATTCTGTTTTAATTGCAATCAAAGATAGAAATGGAAAAATTCTTTATGGACCTCAGTTTGTTTCAACAACCGCGCCTTATATGACAAGCGATGCTCAGTTGTTAGGAGACATACAAGTAAAAGACCTTTTAAGAAAACAAATGCAACATGAATTGATTAGCCAGATTTTTCAACATATTTATGCGGTACAAGGCCAAATAGCGATTCAACAGTTAAACTAATTTTTTATGAAAATAACCAACGTTCAACTAACAAATCAAATTAAAAATAAGCTATCACATTTCTATATGATATCAGGTGATGAAATATTATTAGTTGAAGAGGCAGTCGATACAATTAAAAAAGCCGCATTTGAACAAAATTATACATTAGAGCGTTGGCAGGCAGATGCTTCATTCGATTGGGAAAAGTTAATTAATCATCTTAACACAACTTCGCTTTTTTCTAACAAAGCCATCGTACAGTTAACTGTATCATCTAAAATTTCTGATGCAGGCAAAAAAATGTTACAAGCCTATGTTGACAATCCCGCGCCTGACAAAATACTTTTAATGATTTTCGGTAAATTAACTCCAGCTGAATTAAAAGCAAAATGGATAGTGGCATTGGAACAAAAGGGTACTTTAGTACAAGTTTTTCCAGTAACAAGGGAAGGATTGCCTCAGTGGATTAAACAGCGCTTACAAAAAGTTGGTTTTGTTCCAAATCAAGCGGTTTGTGATTTACTTGCAAATTATTATGAAGGTAATTTACTCGCTCTTTCAGCGGAGATTGCAAAATTACGTTTGTTATTTAACGAAAATAATCTAACAGTGAGTGAAGTTGAAGTAGTGATTTCAAATCAGGCTCGATTTGACATTTATATATTAGTGGATAGCCTATTGGCATTTGATATGAAACGTAGTTATCATATTTTACAACAGTTAAGACGAGAAGGCGTTGAGCCCATATTGATTTTGTGGGCTATTGCACGTGAATGGCGTCAAATGACACAAATTGCCTGGCAGATTGAACAAGGTTCAAAAATAGAGTTGGCTTTACAAAAAGCAGGTGTCTGGACTAAGCGTCAACCCTTGGTGAAACAGGCTTTAAAGCGTGGTGATTTTAAATTTTGGCAAAAAGGATTATTCGAAGCGCAAGCGATTGATCGTTTATGCAAAGGCGCAGAAAGTGGTTCAACCTGGCATGCTCTAGAGCGATTTGTTGGAATGCTGAAAAATTAAATACATTTATACCCCCTTTGAAAATGAGGGTGATTTTGCGTTGTTTGCAAAATCGGGGGATTTAAGAACAGACAAAAATCTCCCCGCTTCGTAAAAAACACGAAGCGTCCCCTTTTTAAAAAGGGAGCAAATAGCTATTTTGTAGAGCAGATAAATAATTGTAGGTAAGGTAAAATGAATAAACCAATCGGAATACTAGGTGGAACTTTTGACCCGATTCATTATGGGCATTTAAGAATCGCATTGGAATTACAGCAAGATTATTCATTTGAAGAAATTCGCTTTATTCCTTGTAAACAACCAGTACATAAAGATGATACCTATGCTACCACTCAGCAACGTTGTCATATGATAGAATTAGCAATTAAAAATCAAAAAAACTTTATTTTAGATAAGAGAGAATTAGAGCGAGAAACACCTTCTTATATGATTTTAACTTTAGAATCTTTACGAAAAGATTTTAAAGATACACCACTTTGTTTGATTGTGGGTACAGATGCCTATAAAAACTTGATGACATGGTTTCGCTGGAATGAAATATTATCTTTGTGTCATATTGTGGTGGTTTCAAGACCAAATGTTATTTTATCACATGAGGAAGCTTTAACAGAGTTGCTACATGAACATTGGATTTATGAAAAAGAATCATTATTGAAGAAAACTGCAGGCTATATATACTCAGCACCACTAACCATGTTAGATATTTCTTCTACTGCCATCCGACAAATGATACAATCAAAGAATAGCCCACGCTATTTAATACCTGACTCGGTATTAGAATACATAGAGCATGAGAAGATTTATATATGACATCTGTTTTACAAAATGAAATTCAAAAACGTTGCACATTCGCAATTATTTCACACCCTGACGCTGGTAAAACAACCCTTACTGAAAAATTATTGTTGTTTGGTGGTGCTATTCAATTAGCAGGAACTGTCAAAGGACGTAAGGCTTCTCGTCATGCAACTTCAGATTGGATGGAACTTGAAAAACAAAGAGGTATTTCAGTAACTACTTCAGTGATGCAATTTCCTTATAAAGATCGCATTTTAAATTTACTGGATACGCCGGGCCATGAAGATTTTTCGGAAGATACTTATCGTACTTTAACTGCAGTTGATTCAGCCTTAATGGTGATTGATGCTGCCAAGGGTGTGGAAGCCAGAACCATTAAATTATTAGAAGTTTGTCGTTTGCGCCAAACACCTATTTTAACATTTATTAATAAATTAGATCGTGAGTGTCGCGAACCCATTGAATTAATGGATGAAATAGAAGAAATTTTAAAGATAAAATGTGCACCGATCACTTGGCCCATCGGCCGTGGACGTGCTTTTAAAGGCACTTATCATCTATTAGAAGATACGGTTTATTTATATCAAGCTGGTAAAAATGAACGTATTCAAATGGGTGAATCAATTAAGGGTTTAGATAATCCAGAATTAGATCAGATATTAGGTACCGATGCAGCTCATTTACGTGATGAAATTGAATTAGTGAAAGGCGCTAGTCATACATTTGATTTAGAAGCCTATTTAAAAGGTCAATTAACGCCTGTTTTTTTTGGATCAGCGATTAATAATTTTGGTATTCGTGAATTATTAAATGCATTTGTTGCTTATGCGCCACCACCACAGGCTCGTGAAACAGAACAACGAGTCATTCAACCTGAAGAATCAGCTTTTTCAGGATTTGTTTTTAAAATACAAGCGAATATGGATCCAGCTCATCGTGACCGCATTGCATTTTTAAGAGTGTGTTCTGGTCGATATCAAAAAGGTATGAAAGTTTTTCAAGTCCGCTTAGATCGTGATGTGCAAATTAACCATACATTAACTTTTATGGCAGGCGAACGTGAGCATGTAGAAGAAGCGTTTCCAGGCGATATTATTGGTTTATATAATCATGGAACGATTCAAATAGGTGATACTTTTACACAAGGTGAAATTTTAAAATTTAAAGGGATCCCAAATTTTGCACCAGAATTATTTCGTTTGGTACGATTAAAAGATCCACTTAAATCAAAAGCTTTATTAAAAGGGTTATTACAATTATCTGAAGAGGGTGCAACACAGGTATTTAGACCTTTAAATTCAAATCAACTAATTTTAGGTGCTGTAGGGGTATTGCAGTTTGACGTAGTCGCGTATCGATTGAAACATGAATATAATGTTGAATGTGCTTATGAAAATGTGAGTGTAACTACGGCACGTTGGGTTTATGGTGATGATAAGAAAATGTTAGAAAATTTTCGTACCAAAGGGTTTGATCATCTAGCTTTGGATGGGGCAGATCATTTAACTTATCTGGCGCCTACGAATGTTAATCTTAATTTGACGATGGAGCGTTGGCCGGAGTTAAAGTTTAAAGAGACGAGGGAGCATTGAGAGGGATTCAGCCCCATCACCCCAACCCTCTCCCCCAACAAGTTGGGGGAGAGGGAGTTAAAACAGTTTTGAAAGTGAAAAACACTCCTTCTCCCCCTTTAGGGAGAGAAGGTTGGGATGAGGGGGTGTTTGTTATTGCACCTTCCCCTCTTCTCCAAGTAGTTGGGAGAGTAAGGATGATAAACCTTGACATTTTATCAAAAAATGCCCATAATATGTCCATTTGAATATAAAACAAGATTAGAGAAGTTGCGCCCATGCTATATATCCTTGAATCATTAGACGCTGATGGCTGTCTTTTAAATCCAAATTTTGCTGAATCACGAGAACATACGCTTGATGTGGTTTTTCATAACCAGCATTTATTACAAGAAATCATAGACACCGCACAATCCTATCAAGATGGTAAAACTCAAGTTCAACTGCAAGTTATTTCAGGCTCAAATCGAGGCGATTTGAAGTATGATCAATCAAAT
>JBFWPS010000193.1:0-4447 GCA_050249855.1 Gammaproteobacteria bacterium | reverse complement strand
ATGGTAGAGCGTGAAGTTGCAGAAGTTTGGGATATTTTAGAAGAAGTGATCCGTGAACATCCTGTTTTACTTAATCGTGCACCAACGCTTCATCGTTTAGGTATTCAGGCATTTGAACCAATGTTAATTGAAGGAAAAGCAATACAATTGCATCCTTTAGTCTGTACAGCTTATAACGCTGACTTTGACGGTGACCAAATGGCTGTGCATGTACCTTTGACTTTGGAAGCACAATTAGAAGCTCGTGCATTAATGATGTCAACAAACAATATTCTTTCACCTGCAAATGGTGAACCGATCATTGTACCTACACAAGACGTGGTACTGGGACTTTATTACATCACACGAGAAAGAATTAACGCTAAAGGTGAAGGCGCAATTTGCCAAGATACAAAAGAAGCAACACGATTATTTGAAAATGGTTTTGCTGATCTACATGCAAAAATTAAAGTACGAATTAATGAAACCTATATTGATGAACACGGTGATAAACAAACTAATCGAAAATTAGTTGAAACGACGGTTGGTCGCGCTATCGTTTGGGAAATCGTGCCAGAAGGTATGCCTTTTGAATCCATTAATAGAACACTCACGAAAAAGACCATTTCTGACTTGATTAATGAGTGCTATCGTCGATTAGGCTTAAAGCAAACTGTTATTTTTGCCGATCGCTTAATGTATATGGGTTTCCATTACGCAACTCGTTCTGGTATATCAATCGGTATTAATGATTTAGTTGTACCTGATGTTAAAGAAAAAATTATCACTAAAGCAGAAACAGAAGTAAAAGAAATCGAGCAACAATATGCATCAGGTCTTGTTACTCAAGGTGAACGATATAATAAAGTTGTTGATATTTGGTCGCACACCGGTGATCAAGTTGCTAAAGCGATGATGGAAAAATTAGCGACTGATATGGTACTTGATAAAGAAGGTAAGGAAGTTCCTCAACCTTCATTTAATTCTATTTTTATGATGGCTGATTCAGGCGCTAGAGGATCGGCAGCTCAGATTAGACAGCTTGCTGGTATGCGGGGTTTGATGGCTAAACCTGACGGTACAATTTTCGAAACTCCTATTACTGCAAACTTCCGTGAAGGATTGAACGTACTTCAATACTTTATTTCTACTCACGGTGCACGTAAAGGTTTAACAGATACGGCATTAAAAACAGCAAACTCGGGTTACTTAACACGACGTTTAGTTGACGTAGCTCAAGATTTATCAATCAGTGAAACTGATTGTGGCACCACGCGTGGTTTAATCATCAAACCTCATATTGAAGGTGGTGATGTCGTCGAACCTTTACGTGAACGTGTACTGGGTCGAGTGTTGGCTGAAGATGTTTATTTCCCAAATCAAACAGAAGTTGGTATCCCTGCCGGTACTTTATTAGATGAAAAACTTGTACGTGTTTTAGAAACAAACGCAATTGATAGTGTTAGAGTACGTTCTACCATTACCTGTGAAACACGTTACGGTATATGTGCAATGTGTTATGGTCGTGATTTAGCACGCGGACATCTGGTTAATATCGGTGAAGCGGTTGGTGTTATCGCTGCGCAATCGATTGGTGAACCTGGTACACAGCTTACAATGCGTACATTCCATATTGGTGGTGCGGCACTTAGAGCAACCGCAGTAGATAGCGTACGTGTTAAAACAAAAGGAACCATTCGCTTACATAATTTAAAACTTGTATTGAATAAAAATACTAAAAATTTCGTGGCTGTTTCTCGTTCTGGTGAATTAGCAGTTATCGATGAAAATAGTTTTGAAAAAGAACGTTATAAAATTCCTTATGGTGCAGCATTAAGTGTAAATGAAGGTACAGCGATAGAACCAGGGCAAGTTGTTGCTACTTGGGATCCACATACTCACCCAATTATTACTGAAGTAGAAGGTACGGTGCGTTTTGTTGATATGATTGAAGGTGTTAGTATTAATCGTCAAACGGATGAATTAACTGGTTTAACAAGTATTGTTGTTATCGATCAAAAACAACGTGGTGTAATGAGTAAAGAACTTCGACCAATGATTAAATTGGTTGATGAAGATGGCAACGATGCTATCTTACCAGGTTCAAAAATGCCTGCGCATTATTTCTTACAGACTAACAGTATTATTACAATCAATGATGGTTCTCGTGTGACTATTGGTGAAGTGTTGGCGCGTATACCACAAGAAACAACAAAAACTAGAGATATTACAGGTGGTTTACCCCGCGTGGCAGATTTGTTTGAAGCTCGTAAACCAAAAGAATCATCTATTCTTGCAGAAATTTCAGGTATGATTAGTTTCGGTCGTGAAACAAAAGGTAAACGTCGTTTAATTATCACCGCACCTGATGGAAATATGCATGAAGAACTTATTCCTAAATGGCGTCATATTAACGTATTTGAAGGTGAACAAGTTGAGCGTGGTGAAATATTAGTAGATGGCAGTGCTAATCCACATGATATTTTACGATTATTAGGTGTGAGTGAACTCACCAACTTTATTGTTAATGAAGTACAAGATGTTTATCGATTACAAGGTGTTAAAATTAATGATAAACATATTGAAGTTATTTTGCGTCAGATGTTACGTAAGTGTGTAGTCAATGAATCTGGTGATAGCTTATTGTTAAAAGGTGAGCAAATTGAAGAATCATATTTAAAAGAAGTGAATGAAACTTTATTAAAAGATAATAAAAATCCAGCTACTGCTGACACTGTACTTCTAGGTATAACAAAAGCATCGCTTGCAACTGAGTCCTTTATTTCTGCTGCTTCATTCCAAGAAACGACCAGAGTTTTAACTGAAGCTGCAGTTAATGGTAAAGCAGATCAGTTGAGAGGTTTAAAAGAAAATGTTATTGTAGGCCGGTTAGTCCCAGCTGGTTCGGGTTTGGCCTATCATAATTTGCGCAAATCAGGTTACACTGAAGTAGCAGCGACGTTGAATATCGTACCTGCAGCGAATGTAAATGTAGAAGATAGTAACAGTGCTTGACACTGTTGTTTTATCTCATTACACTGACGCGCCTTGATTTAAAGTTGACTTAGTAAATTTGGCTAGTTTTGTCGAAAAATTGGTCGTAATATCTCTTTAAGTTATAGAAATTAATCATTAAGACATTTGGAGTTAATGCTTCATGGCAACAATTAATCAGCTTGTGCGTAAGTCACGGCCTAAATTAGCACTAAAAAGCAAAGTGCCTGCACTGGAAGAATGTCCGCAAAAGCGTGGCGTTTGTGTGCGTGTATATACAACTACACCTAAAAAGCCTAATTCGGCTTTACGTAAGGTTGCTCGTGTAAGAGTAACTAGCGGTTATGAAGTTACGGCCTATATTGGTGGTGAAGGCCATAATTTACAAGAACACTCTGTTGTATTAATTAGAGGTGGACGGGTGAAAGATTTACCAGGAACACGTTATCATATTGTGCGTGGAAGTCTTGATTCAGCGGGTGTGTCAGGTCGTAAACAGTCACGTTCTAAATATGGTGAGAAGAAGCCAAAAGAGTAAAATGATTTAACGAAGGATTATAGGTATGCCTAGAAAAAGGTCAGCAGCAGTAAGAAAAATTTTACCAGATGCGGTATATAGTAATTTAACCTTAGCTAAGTTTACAAACCATCTTATGCTAAGTGGTAAAAAGTCTGTAGCAGAAAAATTAGTATATGAAGCATTGAATATCGCAGTTGAACGTAATGCAAAATCTGCTCATGCCCAAAAGTCAGAAAGCACTGATGGTGGTGAAGGTGGCAGTGGTACTTCAAGTACTAAGTTAACACCCGTTCAGCTTTTAGAAAAAGTGCTAGATAATGTTCGCCCAACCGTTGAAGTTCGTTCAAGACGTGTGGGTGGTGCTACTTATCAAGTGCCTGTAGAGGTTCGTCAAAATCGACGTGATACATTAGCAATGCGCTGGATTATTATTGCAGCGCGTGCAAGAGGTGAAAAAGGTATGGTACTACGACTTGCAGGAGAATTTCTTGATGCATTAAATGGTCGTGGTGCCGCAGTTAAAAAACGAGAAGATACGCATAAAATGGCGAAAGCAAACCAAGCTTTTGCACATTTCCGTTGGAATTAGATTTGTGAGGATTGAATGGCTGATAATGCAGGACGTGTAACCCCTTTAGAGCGTTACAGAAACATAGGAATTATGGCGCATATTGACGCGGGTAAAACTACCACGACTGAGCGTATTTTATTTTATACTGGTGTTTCACATAAAATTGGGGAAGTGCATGAAGGTGCTGCTACCATGGATTGGATGGTGCAAGAACAAGAAAGAGGTATCACGATTACTTCTGCTGCTACCACTTGTTTTTGGAGTGGAATGGCGAATCAATTTCCTAAATATCGTATTAACATCATTGATACACCAGGACACGTTGATTTTACAATTGAAGTGGAACGCTCAGTACGTGTATTAGACGGTGCAGTTGGTGTATT
>JBFWPS010000192.1:0-4455 GCA_050249855.1 Gammaproteobacteria bacterium | reverse complement strand
AATACAATATAACGTGGGCAGTTATGAAAATACTAGATGTTTACCATTGTATTTTTAGGCTGCACCCTATTGGCACTCTGGGTAAGATGATGAATTTAGATTAAACTGCTGAAACCCTTGCTATGACTGGTGGCTATGGGTGGACTTGAACCACCGACCTCAGCATTATGAGTGCCGCGCTCTAACCAGCTGAGCTACATAGCCAAACGGAGAAAAGATTGAAATTGTTACGTGTATAGCGATTTCTGTCAAGGTTAAAAGAAAGAACCTACAACAATCAATGCCAACAATATTACGTAGACCATCAATGTACGATCAGATAAATCCATTGCTGATTTATTTTCTTTTACATCAGCAGCGCTGAGATTTGTCTCATCGATATCAATAGCGAGTAATCCTGTATTTAAATTCAATTCATGTGTTTTGCTCACACCTGTAAACACATTACTTAACCAATATTTAAATGTAGGCATGAAGTTACCAACTAAAGCATACCCGATACCGAGTAAACGTACTGGAACCCAATCTAAAACATCTAAGACACAATTCGATGCTTTATTAAGCTCAGCGTGATTACTATTTGCATTACTTGAAGAATCTGCTAGTAAAGCAACACTGCGATATAATACTGCGCCAATAGGTCCTAAAAACACAAACCAAAATAAAACTGCAAAAATATCTTGATTCACATGTTTAAAAATAACTTTTGTCACTGCTCGGAAAAGCGCTGACTTTTCAGTTGGTTTTTCTACTAAGAAATTTTCTAAATCTTTTTTGGCATCTGCTTCATTACCTGCTTCCATGGAAGCTAAATATTTTCTCACACTCGAGTGAATATCGTGAGGACCAAAGCAATAGATCAAAACAATAAATGCTAAAAGATAATCTAGATGATAGATATAATGTAATAAACAATAGAGAATACCAATCACGATAACAAGTGGTAACACCACAGCCGCTACACCATAATAAGAACGCCATAAATTAGTTTTACTCATCCACTTACGTAAATATTCAGTATATTCTTCAAACCAATTGAAACGATATAAATAACGCCCTGCGTGTAAACCACATTCTAGTGCTAACCCTAAAAGTATAATGATAAATTTCATGATAAACCCTTTTGTTATTATTTAGCTTTACCGAATACCAGAACTCTAATCCTTTCTCATACGATCAGTCAATGCCAAAGGTGTAGGAAAACGTAACACGACCCAATAGGATGATACAAAAAAGGTAATAATGGTCATTGCTTGGATCAAATAACTGGTCGCATTACTGATAAGCACATTAGCGGAAGCTGCAGCTATATAAGCAATTAACAATGAAAACTCACTAGATTGACCTAAACGAACGCCAACCTCCCAAGAAGTTCTTGGGGTTTCACCATTTCGTACTAATAAAAACTTAAATAAAATCGGTTTAAATACTAGTGCAATAATCGATAATATAATTGCTGGCACTATAACAGTAGGAATATACGCTATATTAAAACTTGCGCCGATTGTAAAAAAGAACATCACCAAGAAAAAGTCTCGCAACGGTTTTAAATTTTCAGCGATATATAACGCAATTGGGTTTGCTGCTAAAGCAACCCCTGCAATAAATGCGCCAATTTCCGCAGAAAGCTTCATCGCTGTCGCTAATTCTGACATACCTAAACACCAACCAATCGAAACTAAGAAAATATACTCTTTCACATGATCAAAACGAGCGATTAGTTTAATTAAAATATATTTTTGCGCCAGGTAACCTATTAATAACAATGTGGGCAATGATAATGAAATCAAAACAACTTCTGAAAATTTAAAACCAGTACTACCTGCGCCTGTAATAAATAATAAGACCATAATAGCGATTAAATCTTGCAGTAATAAAATACTAATCATTACCTCACCGATATGACGATGATGTAAAATAGTCGTTGGTAATAATTTCAAACCAATAATAGTACTTGAAAACATCATAGCAGCACCAATCAATAAGCTTTCAGTAGACGTAAAACCAAATAAACGCCCGACTACATAACCCAGCATCGCAAATGTGATTGAACTTAATAATGAAATAATTGTCGCTTTACGAATCATCACAAATAATTTTTGTGGATGTAAATTAAGACCTAATAAAAATAATAAGAAGATAATGCCAATGTCAGATGCTTGATGAATAACATTAGTATCAGCAACGAATTTTAAGCCGAACGGGCCTAAGATAGCACCGATGAGCATATAAGCAACTAACAGGGATTGACGAGTAAACAGTGCTGCAGTTGATACAATTGCAGCACCTGTAAAAATAAGAAAGATTGAAAATACTATTGTTTCTGACGTCATTTAACCTTCTTCAGATAAACACATTAATGTTGCATTACCACCTGCTGCTGTCACATTGACACTGATACAACGTTCCGTACACAAACGCATAAGATAATTTGGACCACCTGCTTTAGGTCCAGTGCCTGATAAACCTTCACCACCGAATGGTTGCACACCAACGACAGCGCCAATCATGTTTCGATTCACATAAACATTGCCTACATGTACACGTGAACGAATATGTTCAATTGTTTCATTAATACGACTATGGATACCCAATGTTAAGCCATAACCAGTTGCATTAATTTCATCGATGATTTTATCAAGTTCATCCGCTTTATAGCGAACTATATGTAAAATAGGTCCAAATACTTCTTTTTCTAATAATTTTAAACTTTCAATTTCATAAGCACGAGGTGCGAAATAAGTACCATGTTCGGTTTCAGCTGGTAATTGAACCTGATAAATCAATTTACCAATTTTATCCATGTTTTTCGCATGAGATTCTAACATTTCTTTTGATGGTGCATCAATCACTGGACCAATATCAGTTGAAATAAAACCAGGATCGCCGATTTTTAATTCAGCCATAGCGCCTTTTAACATTTGAATCACTTTATCTGCAATCACATCTTGCAAGAATAAAACACGTAAAGCTGAACATCGTTGGCCTGCGCTATTGAAAGCAGACATAATCACATCATTAACAACTTGTTCAGGCAAGGCTGATGAATCAACAATCATCGCATTTTGACCACCTGTTTCAGCAATAATAGGAACAATCGCCCCCTCTCTTCCTGCTAAGGTTTTGTAAATGGTACGTGCTGTTTCAGTTGAACCTGTAAAAATCACGCCTTGTGTACGCGTATCAGCAACTACATGAGAACCAATTAAAGAACCTTTACCTGGAACTAAGTGTAAAACATCTTTGGGTACACCTGCTTCATGCATCAAATTAACAGCGTGTGACGCAACTAAAACAGTTTGTTCAGAAGGTTTTGCTAAAACAGGATTACCAGCCATTAATGCAGCAACCACTTGGCCAGTAAAAATTGCTAATGGAAAATTCCAAGGAGAAATACAAACCATAGGCCCACGCCCGTGGTAAGTTAAAATATTTTCTTCACCTGTAGGTCCAGGCATCCGCTGTGGTGATAAAGATGTGCGACCAATTGCAGCATAATAGCGACAGAAATCCACAGCTTCTCGTATTTCAGAAATGGCATCTGGTATGGACTTACCTGCTTCACGCACCAAGAGTGTTAATAATTCTGGTTGATGTTGTTCAAATAACGCTGCTATTTTTTCTAAAATTTCAGCACGTTTAGCAACAGGTGTTGCAGACCAACTTTGCGATGCTTTCTGTGCTTGTGATAATGAAAGCTCAATTTCTTGTTCAGTGATATTGGTAACCCAGCCTACTTGACGTCTTCTATCACTTGGATCATATATCGCACGCCCTTGTTCTGGTGTTTGTTTGCTTTGAATGCTTGTAGGCACCGCGTGCCATTCTTTTTTAGCTACTTGTGCCATTTGTGCTGCAAGCGTTTCTAAATAGGCTTGATTCGACATATCAATTCCTCGTGAATTTTTCCTTTCGCTACCAAATAAATCAATCGGTAACGGAATTTTTGGATGGGGTTTAAATACTGCTAAACGAATTTTTTCTACTGGATCTGCAATAATTTCTTCAATCGGTGCTTTCGAATCAACAATTCTATTGACAAAAGAACTATTCGCACCATTTTCTAATAACCGTCTCACTAGGTAAGGTAATAAATCTTGATGACTACCTACAGGCGCATAAACACGACAAGGTCGATTTAATTTTTTTTCACCAACCACTTCGTCATATAATGCATGTCCCATGCCATGCAAACATTGAAACTCATAATCTTTTCTATCCCCCGCCATTGCTAATATCGTTGCAACAGAATGTGCATTGTGAGTTGCAAATGCAGGATAAATGGCATCTTGATACGCTAATATTTTTTGTGCGCAAGCAATAAATGAAACGTCTGTTGAGGCTTTGCGTGTAAAGACAGGATAACCCTCTAAACCACGTTCTTGACTAATTTTAATTTCGCTATCCCAATAAGCACCTTTGATTAATCGCACAAACAAACGACGCTTTTGACTG
>JBFWPS010000191.1:0-4457 GCA_050249855.1 Gammaproteobacteria bacterium | reverse complement strand
TTTCCCATCGCCCTTAAACGTGTTATCACTTCCCATCCGTTTAATTTTGGCATCATCACAACTAGAATAACTAAATCATATGGATAGTTTTGTGCTTGAAATAAACCTTCTACTCCGTCGTGTGCAACATCAACGACAAAGCCACTTTCAGTTAAACCCTTTTTTAAAAATGCAGCTGTTTTGACTTCATCATCAACCACTAAGATTTTCATATCAAATTCCTATTAAGCAATTAGCACATTTTTAAACATCTTCAATAACGAGAATATTACTAGCATATTACAATTTTGTAATCTTCCTTGCAGTATACATTCATACTAAGTTTATTCTAAAACTTATCAAATCATGACCAAAATCAAGTACTCTCCTAAATGATATTCAACTTTATTAAAAAAATATCCAAAATAATTAACTTAGATTCACTTGTCCTCATAATAGTAAAAAATTCCATCATTCAAGACTTGACCTCAATAGGAATATAAGTTAGAAGCATCACTCACTACGCTCATCAACAAATAAAAGGAACGCTATAATGCTTCGATTTTTGATGTGGGCCATTTTGTTATACATCGCATTTATTGTTATTGTTTTACTCTTTCAACGTTCGTTAATTTATTATCCTAACCATTCAAAACCAAAGTTAAAACAATGGTACGCTCAAGATATGAGTGAAATATATTTAAAAACAGACGATGGATTAACACTTCTCTCTTGGTAAAAACCAGCTAAATCAGGTTTTCCAACTATTTTATATTTTCAAGGGAATTATGGCAGTTTTTCAAAACGAGTTGCATTAGTACGTCCTTATTTAAATCAAGGATTTGGTTTTTTATTATTAGGTTACCGAGAATTTGACGGAAACCCTGGGAAACCAACTGAAGCCGGATTGTATCAAGATGCACGTGCTGTATTTAATTTTCTACAATCAAAAATGATACCATCAAAATCTATTATTTTATTCGGAGAATCACTAGGAAGTGGCGCTGCAATACAATTAGCAAGCGAACAACCTGTAGGCGCTATTTTGTTACTCGCCCCTTATACATCTTTAATTGCGTTGGGTTATCACCACTTTCCATTTTTACCAGTTAAATTATTGCTTATCGACCAATTTAATTCTTTAGAAAAAATTTCTACGATCAAAACACCCATACTATTTATGCTTGCACAATACGATATAGTGGTACCTATGCAATTTGGCAAACAATTATTTGAAGCAGCAAACGAACCAAAAAAATTAATTATATATCCCGTAGGTCACAATGATTTACATCATATCGTTGCTCATGACATTCTCAACTTTATAAAAAATGAAAAAATCTGCAAAACAAGCGACTCAGATTAACATAGCATAAAAAGTGATCAACCCTGTAATTCAAGACTATCAGGCAATAAATATTGCAATAAATGTATAATTAGTATATTATATGTCCATTAAATATAGGGAAGGGGTTTATCTTGCTCAATAGTAAAGATCACGGCGACCTAGTTGGAGCCATATATATCTTATTCGGCTTGTATACAGGTAATATAAAAAAGGCCTATGAGATCATCATAAATTACATTCGTGAGCAAATATATAAGAACAATAAATGGTATAATCAGAAAATTAAAACTGATCATACAAATTTTTCATTATTAATTTTTGTACTGCAATATGCTAATGCCGAAGATTTATCGTTGTTTGATACCATCTCTTCATTTGAAATTGATAGTGATATGGTCTCTGATATTTTAAACCTTTTAGCAAAAACAGATACTTCTTATCCAGAAAGTTTAAGAGAAAAATTATATACCGCTTGTCAACCTTATTTATCAAATCATTTGCTACATCTACCTAGTGCTTCTCTAAATCCTGTGCATTTTAAAAAATTAATTGATTTAGGCATTTTAAAGGTTAATGATGCAGAAGAAATAAATGATTCTTTTTATTACTTATTCCAACCATTCCAAATTGATAATGAATATTGTAGATTTGTAGTGGCAGCTTTAACACAAGTGCCTGAACTTATTCAATATTTATGGAAAGATAATTTAAAACTTAATATTCAAGATATCATTAATCGCAATGTACTCCATGATTTTGACAGTCTTGCATTACCAACAGACAACATTGATCCACAAACGTTCAGAACACGACTTGCAACGTTGTTGTCTATATCGCCTGACGGAGCAAGCTCAGAACTTTTAAAATCTTTGAGATCTTCATCTGGAGCACAAAATAAATTATTATCCGACACCATTATAGCTACCTATTTAGGACGTAGTGTTTTTTCGTTAAATGATGAAGGATTTCCTGTTTATGATGATTGGGAAAAAATTCTTTACACATATACATACACAAACGGCGTTCCTTTTAGAAAATCTGATCATTATTCAGATAATTTTTATATGGGAGGGACTTATAAACCTGACACTCAAGACTATATTCATTCCAAAAAATCGTCCTTACCTTCTTTTGATACCTTTTCATATTCTTTGCATGCTAGTGAAGATACTTATACTTTTGCCATGGAAATGAATAGACAAGGTGCATTTGCTAAGCCTGGCAATATTCGTTATCACTACGTGATTACTGCTTTAGGTAAAGATAATCATGCGTTTGCTGCTCTCACAGTCATTGACACTCAAAATCGTCAAACAAAATTAGTTATATTCATAAACTCATCGGAAGATTTAGGTTATATTTATCAACAAACGGTGAAATTTTTAGGTGAATATACTAATCATGACCCAGACTGTGAAGATAATATCCCAGTTATATTGGATGCATCTTTGCCTATGCAAATCTATGCTATAGACAATGGTTGTGCGCTCTATACAACTGAAGTAGTTGAAGCTTTAATTCAAGTGTTAGCAAATAATTCTGCACTTAGAGAAGAACTTGAAACCCTATCTAATCTACCTACAAAACAAAAAGCTGAAGCTGAAATAATCTGGAAAAATAGATTAAGAAACGAATTTAGAACGGCCATAGAAAAAAGCATGCCACATTTATTTTCAATGGTAGAAGATGAACCTATACCACGTGGACAGAAAACTAAATTCTCATGGTCTGTTCATAGACGATGGTATTATGGTCAATCTTATATTTTAAAACATAGACAATCCCTACTGAAACAAGCCAAAACAGAATTAGAATCCTGTCGCGCCTTAGCTTTACAATTAGGGATGGAAGATGAATTAGCTGAAATAGATAAGCTTTTAAGCAAAAAAATTGTAGAAATTAACTCTGAACCAGTGAAGTGTAGTAATATTCAAACCTATTATCAAACACATATTTTATCTGAACCCGATGCTCAACTAAAGAAACAATTGGCTGATCAACCAAAAATAAGGCCCATTTATAAAGATGGAAAACAAAATACCTTGGTAATAACTGAAAGAAATAGCAAGGATGCTAGCAAAAGAAAAACATTGTTGCGTTTAAGTGCAGAAGAAGATCAAGCTGCTATTCAAGCTTTACGTGAAAATCCACATACGTTATTTTCTGAACAACTTCAACGTGAGAATAGTCGTTTAACTAGAGCATATGATAACAAACACTTCATGTTTAGAGTTTAAAATTACTTGATATAGTTATTGCACATCAGTTATCATTTCTAGCATTATCGAAAAAAAATTCAAATGCGTAGACCGATTTATCCTATTTTACTAAGAATATAGATAATGGTTTAAATAAAATGATTCAACATGAGCAAGCATTAGAATGGGCAAAACAGTATTTAATTTCGTTTAAGAATGCTGATGTTCTCAAACATGAGAAAGTTGTTAAAGCCTCGTATTCTATTGTTTATAAAATTGAAACAAACCAAGGCTGTTTTTACTTAAAGCTGGTTCCCGAAGCATTGTTTACAGAAACAAAATTACTCTCATTTATGCATCAACAAGGCTGTGCCAATATCCCAACCATACTTGCTAATAATCCTGACTATCTTTGTTTCCTGATGACTTCTTGTGGCGAAATTTCTTTACGCCATCACTTTAACAAAAAAATTGACCTAGCCAAACTGACATTAGGTATCTCAAATTACACTAAAATTCAACGTACATTAGAAAATGAAATTCAACCGATATTATTACTCGGCATCCCCGATTGGCGACTCGATAAATTTGTATCACTATATTATAAGCTTATACAAAAAGAAGAACTATTAATAAATGATGGATTGACAAAAGCTGAAATAGATCATTTGCATCAGCTATATAATACCTGCGTAAAATTGTGTGACGAATTGTCGCAGCATGGAATACCTGAAACAATAAGCCACTGCGATTTTCATGAAAATAATATGTTAATTGAGAAGAAAACAGGTGAAATTAACATAATCGATTGGGGTGAAACAGTTATATCACATCCATTTTTTTCATTAAATGGATGTTTATGGAATATTGTTCACTTCAATGAATTACAAGAAACTGACTTGGAATATCAACAACTTCAACTACACTGTATT
>JBFWPS010000190.1:0-4458 GCA_050249855.1 Gammaproteobacteria bacterium | reverse complement strand
GTACAATTTTTAAAAGAATACCATTTTTAAGTAATATACCTGGGTTAAAATATTTGTTACAATTTCATGAGAAAGTTAACCAACAACGAGAATTATTGATTTTTGTAACTACCAATATACAGCATCCGGTAAGGTCATGAAAAAATTTACCAAGAAATTAGATAATATTTTTTTAATTGGTCCTATGGGGGCAGGTAAAACGGTTATAGGCAGCCATTTAGCGGAGTTATTGGATAAAAAATTTTACGACGTAGATCATGAAGTAGAAAGTCAAACGAAAAAAACCATCACAAATATTTTTCAAGAAGAGGGCAAAAGTAAGTTTCGTGAATATGAATCTCAAATGATTTCAGTCTTAACAAACTTAGATAATATAGTTTTATCGACGGGAGGTGGCGCTATACTAAACACGGAAAATCGAAAACATTTATTTGCAAATGGCTTGGTTATTTATTTAAAGGTATCTGTCGCTGAACAATTAAGTCGTTTAAAAGAAACTCAAGATAGACCATTACTACAGATAACAGATCCAGAGGCTAAATTGAAAGAATTAGCCAAACAGCGTGAAAGTTTTTATCATGATCTTGCTGATCATATGATTGTTACTGATCATAGAACAATTGATTCTGTGGTAGATGAAATTATTCGCTTATATCGAAGGTAACTTATGCTCTATAAAACTATACAAGTTTCATTAAAAAATAATTCATATCCTATTTATATTGGCACAGCACTTTTAAAAGAAAAAGCATTGTTACATAAGCATATTCAAAAAAAACAGATATTTATTGTTTCAGATGAACAAGTAGCTACACATTATTTAGAATCTTTTAAATCACAATTTGAAACTTATCAATGTGATTCCATGATATTGCCTGTTGGTGAACAATATAAATCAATGTTAATTTTAGATCAGATATTTAGTGAATTATTAAATCGAAAACATGATAGAACAACAACACTCTGTGCATTGGGCGGCGGAGTTGTTGGAGACTTAACAGGATTTGCAGCTGCGTGTTATAGAAGAGGTGTTCCTTTTATTCAATTACCAACGACTTTACTTGCACAAGTGGATTCTTCAATTGGTGGTAAAACAGGCGTAAATCATCTATTAGGAAAAAATATGATTGGTGCTTTTTATCAACCATCATGTGTGATTATAGATGTTGAAACATTATCGACACTCCCAGAGCGAGAATATATTTCAGGCTTAGCAGAAGTTATAAAATATGGCTTGATTTCAGATGAAAAATTATTTACATGGCTTGAAAAAAATATAGATGCCATACTTGCTCGGGATAACGAAACATTAATGAAAATGATAAGTTGGTCAGCACAAATTAAACTGCATTTCGTTGAGCGGGATGAATTTGAACATGGTGAGCGTGCTCTTTTAAATTTAGGACACACCTTTGGGCACGCTATTGAAACGCAAACGAATTATAAATCATTGTTACATGGAGAAGCCGTTTCTATTGGCATGGTTCTGGCGGCACTATTATCGGCATGTTGCGGTTATTTAAATGTTTTAGCAGTAGATAGAATAAAAAACTTACTCTCAAATTTTGGTTTACCTATTAGCTCACCTCAAGAGATAAAGTCAGAACATTTTTTAAAACATATGCAACAAGATAAAAAAGTAATAGCAGGACAATTGCGTTTGATCTTATTAAATGAAATTGGAAATGCTTTTGTCTCTACAAATTATGGTCAAGATAATTTGGATGCGGTTTTAAAAGATTTTTGTAGATAACGTAAATGGCACTTCATTTTTAATTAACCTCGAAAACTTTTGTAATTCTAGATTGCGTTCGCAAACAAGTTCCATTAGAGTAGCAAACTTATGTCAAGTTTTAACCGTTTTTTTGTATATGGTTTGATCATAAAGTGTTAGCCTGCTCGTATGCCAAGTTGAATATTTTGCGAGTCAAAAGGAATTATTGGTGGAGAAAAACGATGTCATTATACTTTAGAGCCAATCACATAAAGCAACGTAGACAAGAGGCAGTTGAATATTGGCGTTTTTTTGATCTCAATCGAGATCCTTTTTCCTTTGATAATGATAGCGCAATGACCTTAGTTCATGGTCGTTGTGAACATGTTTTAGATCTTTTGCAACATTTTATTGCGACTGAAAATAGTTTACTGGCTGTACTAGGCAATAAGGGCATTGGCAAAACGACCTTGATGAAGCAATTTATTGGTCAAGTGAGTCAAAGCATGTTTGTTCATGCTGTAGCCGTACGTCAAACAATTACTTTGGATGAATTAGCTAATATTATTCAAGATGGTTTTCGTTTACCCCAAGAACAACACGATTATTTAGAAGAAAAGTTAGATTATCAGGTTGCTGCTTTACAGCATTTGCCAAAACCTTGTGTATTAGTGATTGATAATGCAGAAAAATTACGAGAAGAATCATTACAAGCTTTACTCTATTTGATTAAACAACAATCTAGAAATCAAATGGGTTTACATGTGGTTTTATTTGGTGATCACGCTTTACAAGCTAAATTAGCTAAACTTGTGCATCAAGAACTAAATGATGAATTGGTGCATAGCATTGATCTTGAACCACTTACACTTGAAGAAACCAGAGAATATCTTTCACATCGTTTGTCTGCTGCTGGCTCATCTAAAATGCCTTTGTCAGAAAATATGATTAAACAAATTTATCAAGATTCCAAAGGTATTCCTGAAGAGATCAATATAGCTGCTTCTGAAACAATGATTAATTTAATGATGGAGACGAGCGTGCCCAAAAAACTTGGTTTTATTCAAAAATATCGTGCAAAATTGATGGGTGCTGGTGTCGTAACACTGGCTTTAATTATTTTAATAGTATTTATCAGTAAAAAAGGCATGATTTCTGCCAAGCAAACAACAAGGCAAGCAGCATTAAGTAATACACAAGTTAATGCAGTGACAAATACACCTACCGTTTTAGCGAATAATGTGTCTGCGAATCAAAACGTAGAATCAAATCAAGCGCCCATGTTATCATCACAAGAACAGCCCTATTATGAAACTGAGCCTGTTAATCAATCGCAGATGAATTCGAATTCACAGACTGCAATGAACCAAGCACAAATGAATGCGAATCAGCAAGTTGCGATGAATCAATCACAAATGAATGCGAATCAGCAAGCGGCAATAAATGAAGTACAGATGAATGCAAATGCAGAAGCTACGATAGATGAAGCTCAGTTAAATGCAAATGCACAAGCGGCAATAAATGAAGTACAGATGAATGCAAATGCACAAGCAGCGATAAATCAAGCACAAATGCACGCTAATACACAAACTACGATGAATCAAACACAGCAACAAAATGTACCGGCTGAATTACAAGATGGTGTAAATAACAATGGGACCTATTATTATAACCAACAAGCAATGGCTGCTAATAAACAAGCACAGACAAATCAGCAAAATGTACAAGCTGCAGAAAATCAAACAGGTATGAATCAGCAATATATAAAGTCACAATCAGTTAATGATAATCAAGTTGCGGAGTCATCTAACGAAACAAGCATTGCCAGTGCGGAAGAAGCTGTTTTATCGCCGCCTAAGAAAAAAATAACTAAGAAGAAATCGCATACAACAGTCATCCAAAAGCAAACAATAAAATCGAATGCAACAACTGCTTTACCTGCTCAAATTATTCCGGAGCGCCAATCTGGAAGATATACCTTACAATTAATTGGTCTTAGTCAAGAATCAGCGATGGAAGCATTTATTTCGAACAATCGCTTAGGCGAAGGAGCCCATTACGTAAAAGCAGCACGTTCTGGAGGCCCATTTTATATCTTATATTATGGTAGTTATGCTTCACGTGAAGCGGCTGAGCAAGCGAAACAGAATTTACCATCTAATGTAGCGCAAAATGCTTTTGTACGTACTAAGTAGGCTTTGCTATTGAAAATAATTCATATTTTTGATATAAATCTAGGTCCATTGGTCATTTTGGCTTTTATTTAGGCATTAGCTAGTAATAAGGTCAAAATAGTTTTTATTTAGGAAGAAAGTTATGGCTAGAGTATGTCAAATTACCGGTAAACGTCCGCAAGCCGGAAACAATGTATCGCATGCAAATAACAAAACCAGACGTCGTTTTTTACCTAACTTGCATGTTAAGCGGTTTTGGTCTGAAAAATTACAAAAGTTTGTAAAATTGCGCGTAAGTACTAATGCAATGCGTACTATTGATAAAAAAGGTTTAGATGAAGTACTAGAAAAAATTTAGTTTTTGTCGAAATTAAATCGTAATATCAAAGTTTCTGAGTATTAGAAGTAATATATAGAGGTTATGATGGCTAAGTTAATTAAAATGGAATCTACGGAAAGTTCACATTATTATACAACAACGAAGAATGAAAAGAAGCAGGAAAAGCTTGAACTTAAGAAGTACGATCCTATTCTTCGTAAACACGTCAAATATAAAGAAGGTAAAATTAA
>JBFWPS010000189.1:0-4544 GCA_050249855.1 Gammaproteobacteria bacterium | reverse complement strand
TTGAAGCATTCGTACGATTATTTTTGTTTTGACAACCCGCTACCCATTTTTGATAAAACTCACCATCATCTTGAATAACCAGATGTCCGCCTTTTATGAATTCTTCTTTTTTTTCGTCAGTTAAATCTGTTGATAATACGTCATTCATAATTAAATATTCTTGTGCATCAGCTTGAGACCAAGCCCTTATTAAACTATCTAGATCAATTTCGTAAGAACTGGTTGCGTAAAGTATTTCATTTAATTGTAGATATCTTGATAGTTCATCAATCAGACTGATGTGTTCTTTACCTTCAGGCGCGCTTCTTAGTTTTTCAAGTAATTGATTTGCTAAGTCTACATGTCCATGTTGTGCTGCAATATGGATAGGTGTACTTTTGCGATCTTTAGTACATTTTAATAATAATGATGCATCAGAAAATACGACCATATCTAAACAAATTTTTTCATGACCATTTTGAGCGGCGAAATGAATAGGTAAAAATCCAAATTCATCTTCTGCCATCCATAATGGTCTTTTATCTTTATTCATAAGTTTACTAGCAATGACATGATGCCCGTTTCTTGCTGCCCAATGTAAAGCAGTGTTTCTAGTATTATTGAAGTATGTTCTTAATCTTAAATCAATTAATGGATTTTCTAGAAGAAATGTAACAAGATTTACATGTCCATGTTTAGCTGCAATAATAACAGCCGTATAATTAAGATAAGTCATTCCTAGAGCGCGTGTATTGATATCTGCACCTTCTCTAAGTGCTTGACGTGCTTGTTCTACATTTCCAAATTCGGCGGCTTTTAATAGTTTAGTTTCTGCAGGTGTTAACGAACCTGTAATAAAACTGGAATAGCCTCGATGGTTATTTCGAGTATGTTTATGAGCATAATCTCTAGCAGCATCATAAGCCGTTTTATCACAACCTTTTTCTAATTTTTCTAATAAATAAACAGCTAGAAGATAATGACCTGCATCGTAAGCAATTTGAAAAGGTGTTCTACCGTCTTTAACCGTTTGATAAAGTAAATTTGGTTTACCAGGTGTTTGGTTTTCTAAAAAATATTGAGCTACATTTAATTGATTCTGAGCAATCGCAGTGTGAAAAGGCATAAAACCATCTTTACCATTAACAACATACAAAGTCTCTGAACAAGATTCGTGAAGTTTTTTTACAATGCTTAAACGACCATGGTAGGCTGCCCAGTGTAGAGCCGTGTTATTGGTGTTTGAGCCAGTTTGTCTATTAAAAGTGATCGGTTTTGAAGTGTTCACTTCAAGGAGATGGTTTACAATTGGCTCATATCCAAAGCGTGCTGCATAAATTAAAGGAGAGTATCCTGCATAATAGAAACTTAATTCCGATTCAATGACATTTGGATTTGCACCAGCTTGGATTGCTTTTTTTACCCCTTCAAGGTCGCCGTACATAGCCGCATTTAATAATGCCTTGTCTTCACTGCTGGAGGTCAAATTAAGCACATTTCTAGAAATCGGTTTTACCATTCTGGCTAACATAAATAAACCTTTGGATTTGTTTTAAATAGACTATTATTGTACAAACTGCGCTTAATGTTGTCAATAAAAAATTCTAAGATATGTTGTATATTTTGTTCAAAGTAGGAAAGTTAATTAACCATAATTTATATCTAATTGATAAATATTATAAGCGTTTTTCATAAAAATCATCAAAAATAATTAATTTTCAAGTGTTGTAAGCGTTTTTCAGCATTAATCATTACAATAGATGGTAAATTTAACTTGTAATTATTATTCATAAAATCTATTATAAATAATAAAATAATTAGATTTTTCACTAATAATAACTGATTTTCTAAAAAATGATCATAAATAATCAATTTTCAAGCGTTATAAGCGTTTTTCAGGACTTGTATCTGCCAGAGCAAGATGTGCGCTTGGCCGGGTACTCTGCTCTTATTCACGCTTATCAATTACAAGTTCCACTACCGCGAATATTAGCGGCCATTAGTCATAAGACTACTAATTATGAAAAAGACCGTTGGAAGATGTTTTCACCGCGATACTTGCCAAAATGTACATTATTTGCTCATATAACCTTTGCACTAAAGTATGAAGGGGTTGATCTTTTTATTCTTAAAGCTTTATTTTCGGTGATTAGCACTGAAGAAATAATACGTATAGTTAAGTTAGAACCTACAAGTGCATATAGTCGAAGAATTTGGTTTCTCTACGAGTGGCTTTTAAATATCAAAATAGATTTACCTGATGCTATAACTGGTAATTTTGTTAATGTGTTAGATGAACGTTTACAGTTTCCTGGACCCGTAAGGATGTCAAGGCGGCATCGCGTACGAAATAATTTACCTGGTGTTCCTGGATTTTGTCCAATCATTTATAAAACAAATAAAATAAGCAAGTTTCTTGAAATGAATCTTTCAGAACATGTAAAAAAACTAATTGGTCAAATTCATAAAGATGTATTAATGCGCGCGGCTGCTTTTATGTTATTAAAAGACTCAAAGGCTTCATTTGCTATTGAAGGAGAAACGCCATCACCAACAAGAGCAGAACGTTGGGCGCAAACCATTGGTCAGGCTGCTTTTTATCCTCTTTCGCATGAGGAGTTTCTTAGGCTACAAGAATTAATAATTGCTGATTTTAGATTTGTTCATTATGGTTATCGTAATGAAGGAGGTTTTATTGGAGAACATGAAAGAGGGAGTGGTTTACCTATACCAGATCATATATCTGCACGTTATCAAGATATTATGTCGCTCATGAATAGCTTAATTCAAACAAATCAACTGTTAAAAGAGAGTGATATTGATCCAGTCGTAGCGGCAGCAGTGATTTCGTTTGGCTTTGTTTTTATTCATCCCTATTAGTATGGTAATGGAAGAATTCACCGTTATTTGATTCATCATGATTTGTCTGAAAAGAATATTACTTCAAAAAATATTGTTTTCCCAGTTTCTTCAGTTTTATTAGAACACATAGATAAATATAAAGAAGTATTAGAAGCTTATTCAAAGTCTAGATTGCCATTTATAAAGTGGATGCCTACTGTTAAAGGCAACGTAGATGTTTTGAATGATACGATTGATCTTTATCGATATTTTGATGCAACAATTCAAGCCGAATTTTTATTTGAATGTATTTTTGAGACGATTGAGAAAACACTTCCTGAAGAAATTAACTATTTAGAAAGATATGATAGGATGAAACATTTTATCGCAAATTATATTGATATGCCTGATAGACTTATTGATTTGTTAATTAGATTTTTAATTCAAGAAAATGGTAAGCTTTCAAAACGTGCAAGAAACAAAGAATTTAAAGCATTAACTCAAGAAGAAGTGCTGATATTAGAAGAAAAATTTGCTGAAATTTTTTTATTATAATTATTGATATTCTATGACCTTGACGTATAACTATCTAGTGGATATGACGAACTAATCGTATATTTGTTAATGTTCAATCTGAGACCTGATTTTTTGATCAAATACCAATCAAATCTTCGGGGTTCTAAGCGTTTTTCATAAAAATCATCAAAAATTAATTTTCAAGTGTTGTAAGCGTTTTGGATAGATGATCTTTAAATTCGTAGTAAGCTGGGCAAAACGTGCAACACAGATGAGCTCAAGTTAATAAAGTGCTATGTTCACCTCTGCCCGCCATTATGCTTCTGAATGACTGTGCTGCTAAAACATAAAATCAGCTTTTAAATTTGCTACTTTATTTGCTAAAGCCTTGTTATCGCTGTATATCTAAGGTATTCTTCGCGCGATGATCATTGGGGCGGAATATGCGTAAAACCTTTATTGCAGGTAACTGGAAAATGCACGGAACCGTAGAATTCGTGCAAAGTTTGTTGTTTGATTTGAAAGAATTTTTTGATGGTCAACCTGCCATTACAGATGTGATAGAACCACTAACCGGTTTGTCAGGCAAATATGAAGAAGCGCTAGAAACAGTTTCAAAGAAAATGAATGAGTCAGATAGTGTTAAATTTGACCAAATTGAGGTTGCAGTGATGCCTTCCTATGTTTTCCTACACCAATCCGCTGTTCTTTTAGAAGACAGTAAGATTGCGCTAGGTGCACAAAATGTTGCAGATGCATTAGAAGGGGCTTTTACTGGTGAAGTATCAGCGAAAATGCTGCGCGAATTTGATTGTGAATATGTTATAATCGGCCATTCTGAGCGCCGTCAATACTATGGTGAAACAGACGCATTGATTGCTAAAAAATTAGCGTTAGCAACTGAGTGTGGATTAAAACCAATACTCTGCGTGGGTGAGCAATTAAAAGAACGTGAACAAGGTATTACAGAAGAAGTTATTGCTAAACAATTGCGATCCATTTTGGAATTAGAGAATTCAAATGACGTGCTTGAAAAAGCGGTCATTGCCTATGAACCAGTATGGGCGATTGGCACAGGTCTTACTGCAACACCTGAACAAGCACAACAAGTACATTTGTTTATACGCAATCAAGTAAAAGAAAAAGTTTCTGCATTAGCAGTACAAGTTAGTATTATTTATGGTGGTAGTGTGAAACCAAGTAACGCT
>JBFWPS010000188.1:0-4546 GCA_050249855.1 Gammaproteobacteria bacterium | reverse complement strand
TTTTTTTAACTGAGCGACTTTGTTTTCGATGGTGGTTACTTCATTATACAAATAATATATTTGTCCACCTCGTGCTATTTCACGCAAAATACCTTCACGAACAATTTCTGAATTGTATTCTTGAACAAATGTTTTAATTGCCAAGCGTTTAGCAGGGGGTGTTGCAATAATTGAAAGATCGCGCACACCCGATAATGCCATATTCAAGGTGCGAGGAATGGGTGTTGCGGTTAAGGTTAAAATATCAACTTCTGCTCTTAGTTGTTTAATTTTTTCTTTTTGTTGCACACCAAAACGGTGTTCTTCATCTACCACTAACAAACCTAAATTATGAAACTCTATGTTTTTTTGTAATAATTTATGAGTTCCTACGACGATATCATATTTATTTTCTTTGAGTTCAGATAATATTTTGGTTTGTTCGGCGCTCGTTCTAAAACGCGAAAGCATTTCAATACGAATCGGCCATTCAGCCATTCTGTCACAAAAAGTTTGATAATGTTGTTGAGCTAAAAGCGTTGTTGGTACTAATACAGCGACTTGTTTATTATTTAAAACGGCTAAGAAAGCCGCACGCATGGCCACTTCTGTTTTACCAAAGCCAACATCACCGCAGATGAGCCTATCCATAGCATTACCCTGTTGCATATCATTAAAAACATCGTTGATTGCTTTTTCTTGATCGTCTGTTGTTTCAAAGGCGAAAGCACTCGAAAATTTAGCATATTCAGCTTCATCCAATACAAAGCTGAATCCTTTTTTGCTAGCGCGTTTTGCATGCAATTTTAATAGTTCGGCTGCAACATCATGAATTTTTTCTATGGCTTTTCGTTTAGCGCGAGCCCATTGCTCAGTCCCAAGTTTACTTAACGGTACGGTTTCAATATTAGCGCCTGTATAACGCGTAATAAGATTTAAAGCATTAACTGGTACATATAGTTTATTTTGATCGGCATATTCTAAAATTAAATATTCGGCAGTAATTTCTCCAACTGTTAACGTTTGCAAACCTAAGTAGCGGCCTATACCATGTTCTATATGAACCACGGGGGCGCCTATATTTAATTCTAATAAATCTTTAATTTGACTATCAGATTCATAAGTAGTTGTTTTGCCTCGACGTCTGGTTTGTAATACTTGCAAACCAAAAATTTGAGATTCTGCAATTAATGCTATATTTTCCCTCGGCAGACAAAAACCAGTTTCCAGTGGGGCAACTGCGATGCCCAAATTCGTATTACTATTTAGAAAGTCATTCCAACTTTCACAATAAGTAGGTGATATATGTAATGGTTCAAGTAAACGCAACAACGCTTCCCGTCTTCCTAACGATTCAGCGCATAAAAGAATTCTACCTTTAAAATTATTGATGAAACTTTCTAGTTGATATAAAGGATTTTCTTTTTTTCTTTCAATAGGTAATTCAGTGGGTTTGATGGTTTCAAAATTTAATTGTTTATTGTGTTCTTTTTCAAATGCTTCTCGACTTAACTCAATTAGTTTAAATTGATTGATTGCATGAAATAAATGATCTGATTTTAAGAACAAGGTTTCAGGTGACAATAAAGGACGTGTTAGATCATATCGTTTTTGTTCAAATCGTTTTGTTACATCAGACCAAAAGTTTTCTGAAGATTGAACTAAGTTGGGTAGTTTAAAAATAAGCGTTTCTTCAGGTAGGTAATCAAAAAAATTAGCAAGATGGTCAAAAAATAATGGTAAATAATATTCTATGCCAGCGATGGTTTGCCCATCACTAATGGCTTGATAAATAGGAGATTGTAAGGGATTGCCTGAAAATTCGTCGCGCCACTTTTGCCTAAAATGCGTAATAGCTTCCTCTGTTAAAGGAAACTCTCTTGCAGGCAATAAATTGATTTTATCTACAGAGCTAATAGATTTCTGGGTTTCGGGATCAAAAGTACGAATAGATTCAATTTCATTGTCAAATAAATCAATACGATATGGTTCTTCAGAACCCATTGGAAAAATATCAATGATCGAACCTCGAATAGCATATTCACCATGTTCTAAAACTTCACTAACAGAACGATAATTTGCATTCGCCAAACGTTTTCTAAAGTCATCAATTACAATTTCATTACCTATGGTTTGAGCGAAACTATGTTGTTGTAAAAATGATTGCGGCGGTAAATAATGCATTAGTGTTGATACCGATGCAATGAGAATACCATGTTTTAAATCAGGTAAACGATAAAGTGTTAATAAACGTTCGGAAGTAATATCTTGATGAGGTGAAAAAATATCATAAGCCAGTGTTTCACGATCAGGAAAATGAATAATAGGGATTTGCGATTGATTTTTTAAGAAAAAATCTAATTCACTTTCTAGATAATTTGAAGTGGTATTATCAGGTGTAATGATTAAGCATAAACGATTTTGTGTTTTCGCTATTTCTGCAATCGTTAAACTCAAAGAACTTCCTTGAAGATTTCCCCAATAAGTTTTTTGTTTTGAATCATCTAATAAAGGTAATTGTAATGGTGTAACTGTTTTCATTTGAGTCTATATTGAACAAAATGTTATGTGATAGTGTACCATTATTTTGCTGTCTCAGGTAATATCTACACATCATTATTGATGAATAACTCAGGGCTAACGAAAACAGAGCCGTCATTGCAGGCCGTGGTGATGGAGAGTCTTTGCGTCGTCATTGCGAGGCCCGCGTTCTTTGCGGTCCGTGGCAATCGAGTACTGAGCTGGAATAGCTAGTCAGTTCTGGATTGCTTCGCTACGATCGCTTGTGACAACTCTGTTTTTCATAAGCCCTATGTATGCAATGTAATTTGTATGAGGTATTGGAAAAACTGCCATTATTGCTGTAAAAATCTGTATTTCATCTAAGATAATTAAAATTTAATAAAATAACTAATATGCAAACACCTAAAACTATCGATGAATTAGAACAGCGCGTCAAAGCAATTGCAGGGATGAGTTTGGGGCAGTTGGCTTTGGAACATCAAGTTGTTTTACCTAAAGATCTAAAAAAAGAAAAAGGCTTGGTAGGGCAGCTGTTAGAGCAAGCGCTAGGTGCGAGTGCAGGTTGTAAGTCAATGCCTGATTTTGAGCAACTTTCTGTAGAATTAAAGACCATTCCAATTAACACACAGGGTAAACCAGCTGAATCAACCTATGTTTGTACAGTCCCTATGCGAGATCATGCAAATTTATCGTGGCATGAATCTGCGGTTTATCGTAAATTAGCACATGTGCTTTGGTTGCCTATAGAAGCTGATAAATCAATTTCACTATCAAATCGTAGAATAGGCATGGGTATACTTTGGCAAATGCCGGAAGCAGTAGAGCAGTTACTTAAAAGAGATTGGGAAGAATTAATGGAGTTGGTGGCATTAGGGCAAATCGATTCTATTAGTGCAAAACAAGGGGTTTATTTGCAAATACGCCCTAAAGCGTTAAATAACAAAGCGCGATGTGTGGGTATTGGGCCTGATGGTGGTTCCATACAAACTTTACCTAGAGGTTTTTATTTAAGAGCCAGTTTTACAGAAATGATTTTAGCAAAAGGATATTTGAATCAAGATGACAAACGAAGAACAACAGCAATTTAGCATCATGTGTGATACAGCGATTTTATTTATCAATCAATATGTAAAACCTGATTGGATGCCTCATTGGATTTTTAAAATGTTTCATAAGCGTGATAAGCAGGTGGTCATGCTTGATAAAGCCATTGATGCATTAAAACAATCAAACTTAACCTCTCGTAGTTTAGATGAAAAAGTGAATGAATTAATTTATTTATTGTTTAATCATTATTATCACTTATTTGTAAGAACCATTAGCCATCGTTTACGCGGGGATGTGCAAGATGCATTGCTTGCTTGTTTAAATTTTTCCGCTAATGATGTAAAACGTTATCATGATATGGTAGAGGAAAAGCAAGATAGTTCAGCTTATTTAGCTTATTTTAAAAAGCATCATGATTTAGAAGAATATCGTAAATATTTTGCAGAAAAACATGCAGTCTATGGTATTTCATCAAAATATTTATCTAAATCTGAGCTTGATATGGCTGCAAAAATGGGCGTTATTCAGGGAAAATTAGTGAAACGCTTTGGTATGCGTCCTATGATATCACGAACTTTAAAGCTAGTTAAAAATGAATTAAGTGATTTGCTCAATAAAAAAGTTGAAAAAGGTTATCTAAATGTTGAATCAATTAAAAGTTATATTCATAAAATTGATTTGTTATTGGCTAATTGTGAAGATCAAGTTAATGTTGATGATTCAACCATACTACAACAGGCTCGTTATATAATTGAAAACATTGTGAATACAGCTGGTATTCTGCCGCTAGGCCCTGCAAAATATCATGAACATGCGATTTTAATCGCCAGCTGCTATTGGATTGATGAATTTTTACAGCAATTACATGCCGAAATAGAAATTTAATATTTTGGGAGCTTTTGTAATAATTAGTTTAATTCACCCCAATTTTCTACTTTTAAATGTGAGATTCTTTTAAATTCTTTAGTATTGTTTGTGACGAGTGTTAAATTCAGTG
>JBFWPS010000187.1:0-4566 GCA_050249855.1 Gammaproteobacteria bacterium | reverse complement strand
TACAAATGCTTGTTTAAAAATGGAAATTTTACCAGTACGATCTTTACCACTTTTGCAAGCATCCCATACGATAAAATCCGCCATTTCTTGTGATCTGTCCATCATGGTTGAGAAAAAATAACTCGAAACTTCATTACGTTGGTATTCTTCTGTAAAATACATCTCTTGCACACGTGCATAGTAAAGAAATTGAGTTAAAGCTTTTCGTTCATCTTTAGGTAAGATGGGGTTTTGCAATTTGATAATGGCGTCTTTAGAAAGTCTTTGCCAATTTTCATCATTATCATTCCAAGTCGTTGCAAGTATTTCGCGGTAAGCCTTATATTCATCTTGAGTAAACTTAGATCTTAAAGATTCAGCTTGATCTAAACAATAACGTGAAAAACCTTCTTTTAATATTGTATCTTGATGTGTTGAACTTAAACGGTAAGTATTAATATTATCTCCAACAAATCTAAGTGGTTTAGCTACAACTTCAATCAATCTACCTATAACAGAAACTCCAGTTAAAAATTCTATAGCTTTAGCAGGAGTGCTTCTAAGACTTACTGGAACATTAACATGTACAATCTCCACTTGAATCTTTCGACCTCTAAGTTTATCGTTAAGATTATCTAATTCTTCTCCGCGTAATTCTCTTCCATCAAGTTTCATCAGAGCATTATGTGTCCCTAATAATTGTTCTGTTTCATCCTCATATTTAGAAATCAAATCTAAAACCATTTTGACAAGTTTTTCTTTATACTGTCCCCAAGGTGTTAATAAAGTTGTTGCATGTATTTTGAGTTTAATTGTTTCACCTGGTTGAACATTACCCGCTTCTATTGCTTTTAGAGCTGATTCTTTAACCAACACATTAGCATGTATATCAAATGATTCTTTTCTTTTTACTTCGTCTTTATGTCCCACTGCTGGTAAAGAGGCACTTCTTAAATGAAAAGCGTCAATTTCAATTTTTTTCTCAGAACTTAAATGCCCTACTGTATCAGTAACAAAATTAGGAATGATTCCAATTTCATTTCTTTTAATACTAGGGATAGTCAAAACACCATTGGTCGTATTTGCATTGAAAGTACCATTTTCATATTGATGTAAGGCATTAGGACGAGCATGCCTTGTAATATATTCCCCAATGCTTGCTTTAAATGCTTTTTCAGGACTTTCATTTTCTTTTAATTTATCTTGTACTTCTTCAATAAGTTCAACTTGCATAGCTGAATATAATCTCTTCACTATTTTATTGATTTTATCAAAATATTCTGCTGCTTTATCAAAGTCTGGATCCCCTTCCTGTTTTCCACGTGCATTTGTAAATAACTCTACCTTGATTAGACAATAGGCTTCTGCAGCATTCAAATATTTAGCTTTGATCGCATCTATCTGTGCTTTTTTCGTGTCATCAAGCATCAAAGCAACATTTGCATAAAGCTCAATTCTATCTCGTATATTCTCAATGCGAATGATATTATAAGCATCATCCTTATATTTTCGTAACTCGAATTGCTCGTTGGTTCCTAGAACTGATGGATCCAAATCATCCTTTGAAAATACATAATTTTTAACATGATAGCTATCATTCGGTACATCACCTTTTTCTTGTTTTTTATCATAAGCTTTTTGTAGTTTTTCGGCTTCTTTTCTTTTAAGTTCATCTATCGTAACCAATCTTGGTTTCTTAGTTGCTGCTTCAAGTAATACATCTCTCTTTTCAAGTGCCATTAATTGAACTTGTAGCAATCTACTATCAAGATGTAATTCATTACCATTTAGTAACTTATTGAAATATAAAAATATATTGATATTTTCTGCGATTTGTTCTAGTTCATTTCTATCTTCTGCATTTAATTTTACTTTTTTATCATCTTTGTCAACTTTTTCAGCCAATAATTCAACCGCATTTTTGATAGCTTCCAATGCTTTTTTTCTGTTATTTTCGTTACTATCTCTTTGATAAATTAATAGTGTATGTTTAACACTATTCAAACCATCATTAACTTTTTTAGTTGAAACTGATGAATTAGTACCATGCAGACCTTGAACTTTTTTGATATCGAGAATATATCGATACTCTTTTGATTTTTGTTCTATTTTAGCTAGTTTTTGTTTTGTTTGTTCTAAACTTTGTTCATCTACAGTACTTTCATTATTTTCCATGGATGAAACAAATGATTTAAAAACCTGAAAAACACTTTCTTTTTCTTTAAACGAAACATCATAGAAAACAAACAAACGATAATTTTCATCATAAAGTAAAACATCTAGTACTTTATTTACGCCCTCTAATGAATTAACATTTTTTAAAAACATTTTTTTATTTTCAAAAACCTGATCGGCTATAACATATAAGTCTTCATCGTTACCATATTTATTATACAAATAGTCAAAGATGTTATTTAAATATGATTTATAAAACGTATCTTCAAATGATTTTTTGTATTCAGCTGATTCTGTATCAGGATCGCGATCGATTTTTTCAATCAATGCATTTATATCACTTTGTTTTAAATCAAGTCCTAGTTGTTGACAAGCGTAAAAATGTCTCTGAATGGGTGCTGGGTTTGCCCCTAAAACTCCTGTTGGATCTTGATAGGCTTCCCAATATGCAGACCATTTAAAAGAAGGTATTTTCTTTAATTCTATGGGTTCAATCACTAATTCAGTTAAAGGCGCAATTTCTAATTCGTACTGTATTTTTTTAAGCTTATCTAAGTTTATATTGATAGCTTTTAAATTTTGTTGGTCAACTGATTCAACAATATGACCTTTTTCAGCTCTAACATCGTGCTTTCTTTGTAAGTTTTGTATGGCTTGATCGATAGATTCTGATAAAATTTCTTTATTTTCAGCCGTTGGTTGACGTAAATATCTATTCAAATCTCTCTGAGCAACAGTCAAACTTTCATTGACTGTTTGACTAGGCATTTCTTTGGATTTTCCTCGACCCTGTTTAAGTGGCTCCAAACTATCCATTAACTGTCTAAGATTTCTTACTTTTAACTCAAGAAGCTTTTCTTCGAGAAATTCTAAAAATTCACTTTGGTCATTTGTAAAATCGATTCTATATTGATTTTCAACGTTATTTTTTAATTTATCGACTTGATCGATTGTTTCTCTATATAGTTTAAATTGTTCAACAGCATGTATGCCACCGGCTTCTACAAAAGATGGGAATTCATCTCGATATTTCTTTAGTAAATCGACCAATGCAAATGCTCGTGATACTTCAGGTTTTTGAAAATATTCTTTCTTATCATTATCAGTATGTGTTTCTGCTAAATAAGCCTTCGCAGATTCTAACTTTTTTATAGCTTCTAGAAACAATGCAGAATAAACTGAATAACTTGCTGTTATTTGAATTTTTTTCGAATCTGCGAGAGACCCAGAGGCAGCTGTTATTACAGGTTGTATTTCTACTTTTCCGACTACTTCTTCATCCCTGTCTTCTATATCTTCTTCAGTTTCTTCATCTTCTTCTTCGTCGTCATCTTCTTCTACATCACCAACATCAGCTTTTAATTTTTGTTCTTTTTTATCTGCATCCTTTTCGTTACCACTCTCAGATTCACTTGTTTCAAGCTCAAATGATTTTAATATGTTTTCTAACTCTGTCATATCAGTCAATGTTAAACGAGCCTGAATCGTATCTATATGATCTCTTAATTTTTTTAGATTATTCTCAAAATCATTCACTTCATCTGTTGTGGCTGAAGAAAGAGACTCTATAACAATTTCAAGTGCTAAAAGATTAATTTGTTCGGATATTTTTTTCAACGCATCAAGTATCACAACCTTCTCTCCAGTACTTTCTTCTAAAGCACTGATTTCCTGTGCAACCCTGTTTTTCTCTTGTAAAATTTTTTCAGATATCACGATTTCATACCTCTTTTAGCGATTCTCATTATCAAGTTTAGCGCTAATAACTTAAGGTAATATGAAGTTGTAACAGAAGGTCATATTTCACTGTATTTGATGGTTTTTATTGTTATTTTCAAGTTCATTACCTATTTTTAGCGACTCCTATTTTTCAAGTGTAGCGCTTAAAACTTAAGGTAATATGAAGTTGACAAAAGGGGTCAGATCCAGAAATGGTACTTTTTTCCAAAAAAAAGGTGCCAGAGCACTTTTTGACATACAACGATTATAAGATGAATCGTTAAAACAATCCCTATGATCAGGCTTAGTAGAATTTGCACTTAAGCACAAAATACACAAGATTTTGAGCGATATTTGAAAGAATTATTCCCTTGGCTACGCAAAATTGAAGTTTACAGCGGTATAGAATATGCTAAAATAAAAATCAAATCTGCAATCAATCTTACAAAAACAAAAATCATGGGTTTCGCTCTCTACATACTAGGAGAAAATATGGATAAAATCACAAAAATCAAAAACTTTAAAATCCAAACAACTGCTCCACAGATTACACAATTATCTGATTTTAAAGATCATAATATAGTACTATATTTTTATCCAAAAGATGCTACACCAGGATGTACACTCGAGGGTCACGATTTTAAAAAGCATTACGATGAATTTAAAAAATTAAATACTATTATTCTTGGCGTT
>JBFWPS010000186.1:0-4567 GCA_050249855.1 Gammaproteobacteria bacterium | reverse complement strand
GTGAAAAAATTCTTCTTGTGTACGATCTTTTCCTGCAAAAAATTGAATATCATCAATAAAAAGAGCATCCGTATGACGATAAAAACGTTTAAATTCATTAATCGTGTTTGTTTGCAATGCTTTTACCATATCTGCAACAAAACGTTCTGAATGAAGATATAAAACACGTGCGTTTGGATTTTTCTTTAAAATAAAATTACCAACTGCATGAAGCAAATGTGTTTTACCAAGCCCAACACCACCATAAATATACATTGGGTTGTATGCTTTACCTGCGTTTTCGGCAACCTGCATTGCAGCTGCTCTTGCTAACTGGTTTGATTTTCCTTCAACAAAATTATCAAAAGTAAAAGATTTATTAAGATTGCTCTCATTCTTCGTAATATTTTGTTTATGTGATGCTTTTGAAATATTCGATTGAGAAGCCATTGATTCTTCTCTTTGTTTATCCTCTCTGGTTCCAACTTTTACAAAGACAGTAACATCTTGGTCATTGTTTAATCTAGATAAAATTTCATTTATTCTTGTCAAAAATTTTTCATCGATCCATTCTTTTACAAATTGGTTAGGTGCTAATAAAAATAAATGCTCACCTTTTACTTCTGCTTGTAATGGTCTTATCCATGTGTTGAACTGTTGCTCAGGAAACTCATTACGCAAATGTTCAACACAGTTATTCCATAGTGTTATCACATGAATACCTTTTAAATGTTTTGTTTAATTATTATATAGCTTTGTTATTAAACCAAATATGTTGTGGATAAGTTGTTTATAGGTTGTTTAAAAAGTGTTTAAAGAATGCTTTTAGTTGTTAGTATTAATCATTTTTATATTTTTATCCACAACTATCAAACTTGAAATAACAGTTTATCCACAACCTTATGATGAATGCAAGATATTGATTCTTATATTTTTTTTAACTTCATACATTCTTTTGCAAAGCTATATAATAAATATTAAATAAATAAAATATTTAATATTTATTAATATTCACTAATAGAGTAATCTTCCTTTCTGATTTTAATTCTCACTTAAAAACACATATGAATCCAGATACCGGTTTAACTATTTTAGAAAGTACATTAATTGTGCTCGCAGTTGTTGTTTTTATTACAACGGCTTTTCGTCGTTTAAATATTCCCACAATTGTTGGTTATATCTTTGTAGGTATCTTAGTTGGTCCTGATGTTTTTCATTGGCTATATACTACACAAGATACGCGTGAGTTAGCAGAATACGGTATTGTTTTTCTACTTTTTACAATCGGTTTAGAATTTTCGTTGTCCAGATTAATCGCCATGCGTTCTATTGTTTTTGGTTTAGGCGCTTTACAAGTGATTATTACTATTTTGGTTGCCAGTGGGCTGGCAATTTTGTCACAAATCGATTTAACACAAGGTATTATTATTGGTGCTATTTTTTCGATGTCTTCTACAGCCATTGTAACTAAACAATTGACTGAACAATTAGAAATGAATGCTAAATTTGGTATGCAAGCCGTTGGTATTTTGCTTTTTCAAGATTTAGCTGTTGTCCCTTTGTTAATATTAATTCCTTATATTGGTGTTGAAAACAGTCAGCCATTGTTATCTAGTTTGCTGTGGTCTATTTTGAAAGGAGCGGTTGCTGTCAGTATTATTCTTGTTTTTGGCCGCTATTTATTAAAACCTATATTTTATCAAATAACTAAACGATATTCTTTTGAACTTTTGACTTTGTCTGTACTGCTTGTCGCTTTAAGTGCTGGATGGTTGACGTATGAGCTTGGATTATCTGCCGCTTTAGGCGCTTTTCTTGCGGGTATCATGTTAGGTGAAACTGAATTTAGGCATCAAATTGAAGTCACGATTAGTCCTTTTAGAGACGTGTTATTAGCTCTGTTTTTTATTTCAGTTGGTATGCAGTTAAATCTCGATATTATCGTTGATGTTTGGTTCTGGGTTCTTTTGTCAGTAGTTGTTTTGATATTAATGAAAACCTTACTGATCTATCTATTAGGTAGATTATTTGGAAATGAAAGACAAACTGCATTTCGTACAGGGCTTGTTTTAGCTCAAGGCGGAGAGTTTGCGTTTGTCTTACTCTTGCTGGCTGCTAAAACAGGTGTGTTAGCTGAAGATATTTCCCAGGTAATTTTAGCAACCTGTTTAGTGAGCATGTTAATTTCTCCTATTTTAATACAACATAATAATCAAATTAGTAAATTTATTTTTGGTCGAAAAGATAATGAAGCGGCTGAAGAGGATATGAAAAGCATCGATGATTCTGCTCATGATTTGAAAGATCATGTGGTCATTTGTGGATATGGACGTGTTGGACAGTATATTGCAAGAATGCTTATAAAAACGAAAGTACCATTTATTGCTTTTGATTTAGATCCGCAAAGAGTACAAGAAGCAAAACTCGCCGGAGAGCCTGTTTTTTATGCCGATGCCTCACATTATAACATTCTTCATTCTGCTCAGATAAATAGAGCAAAAGTTTTAGCGATCACTTTTGAAAATACAGCAAACTCACTAAAGATATTACAATCAGTGAGAGCAGAAAATAAGAGAATTCCTATTTTGATTCGAAGCAGAGATGATAATGAGACTCATTTATTCTATTCTCATGGAGCAACAGAAGTTATGCCTGAGTTAATAGGTACCAGCTTAAATTATGTATCGCACATTTTGTTACTACTAAATTTCCCTGTTTCTAAAATACGCCGTCTTATTGATAAAATTAGGCAAGAACGTTATGCTTTGCTTCACGGGGTTTTTCCTACCTATTTCCCAGAAGAGGACAATCAACAAGATTATCAACTTCACGTCATTGTTTTGTCTGACGATGCTTATGCGGTAGGTCGATCCATCGCTGAGCTAGGGTTTAATCCTGATGAAATAAAAATTGTTAGAGTTAGAAGAGGAGCACAACAATTTCAAATGCCTGCGGATAATTTCTTTCTTCAAGCAAATGACGTAATTGTTTTATATGGTGTATCGAGTCAAATAGAAGAAAAAGCAGAAAAAATTATTTTGGAAGGATTAGCGTAAGCTCGAAAAGAAAAAATGAACAATAAACAGAAAAATAAATGGTTTTTATGGTTAGGTGGCGAAATAACCGTATTCACGATAATAAAAGTAGTGTTTTTATTTTTAATGGCACATTATTTTTTTTCGAATCCAATTGAAAAACAATTAACTTCGAAAATGATTTATCAGCATGTATATACTGAAAACACAGAAGACTAAAAGAACAATTTGGAAATATATTTGATAGAGAGGAATTGAAATGATACCACCGCATGATGTTGTGCTTTTATCCCGCTTTCAATTTGGCTTAACGGCCCTGTATCATTTCATATTCGTTCCCTTAACAATTGGTTTGTCTGTTTTGCTTGGGATTATGGAAACTATTTATGTGATGACCAAAAAAACTATTTGGCGTGACATGACAAAATTTTGGGGCATTTTATTTGGTATCAATTTTGCGATGGGTGTTGCTACAGGTATAACAATGGAGTTTCAGTTTGGTACCAACTGGGCTTACTATTCACATTATGTAGGAGATGTTTTTGGTGCTCCTCTGGCTATTGAAGGGTTGATGGCGTTTTTCCTTGAAGCAACCTTTGTTGGGCTTTTCTTTTTTGGGTGGAATAAATTATCAAGTGGTGCGCATTTAGTTGTTACATGGCTTGTTGCTTTAGGATCAAATCTTTCAGCGTTGTGGATATTAATCGCTAATGGTTGGATGCAACATCCTGTAGGAGCAAAATTCAATTTTGAAACGATGCGAATGGAGGTCGTGAATTTTAAAGAGGTGCTTTTTAACTCTGTAGCACAGGCTAAGTTTGTACACACGGTGAGCGCAGGCTACGTTACCGGTTCTATTTTTGTTTTGGCAATCAGTGCATTTTATATATTAAGAAAAAGAAATATTGATTTAGCAAAGCGTTCGATGGTTATTGCAGCTGCGTTTGGATTAGCATCTGCTTTTTCAGTGGTTGTTTTGGGTGATGAAAGTGGCTATGTAACCAGTGAAAATCAAAAAATGAAATTGGCTGTAATAGAAGGAATGTGGAAAACAGAACCAGCACCAGCAAGTATTATTCTCTTTGGTTTCCCTGATACGAAAGCGCGAGAAACAAAATATGCGATTACAATACCCTATGTGTTAGGTTTAATTGCGACACGATCGTTTACAGAGCAACTCCCTGGGATTGAAGAACTAGTAGAAGAAGGTAAAACCAAAATTGTAGATGGAATACAGGCATATAAAGCCTTAAATATGTTGCAAAAAAATCCGAATGATATGGTTGCAAAAAAGCAATTGGAGCAACATATCGATAATTTAGGATATGCCTTACTGTTAAAGCCGTTTAATGAAAGAATAGAAAATGTAACACCAGAACAAATTGATAAAGCAGCTTGGTCTTTGGTCCCCGAATCGGTTAATGGATTGTTTTGGTCATTTCATATTATGGTGGCTTGTGGCTTCTTTTTCATCGCTCTTTTTATAACAGCGTTTGTTTTATCAGTAAAAGACAAATTGCAAAAAAAGTGGTTTTTGCGATGGGCGTTCTATA
>JBFWPS010000185.1:0-4569 GCA_050249855.1 Gammaproteobacteria bacterium | reverse complement strand
ACAATGTTTTCCTTTTGAATTAATCGCCGATACAGAACAAGAACTTTGTCAATACTTTGATGTTCTCAAGGAAAAAAGTATGTTTGGTAAAAAATATATGGGCATTGAAAGAAGTACTTTTGTGATCGATAAAGATCAAACTTTGCGTCATGAATGGCGCAAAGTGAAAGTTATTGGTCATGTGAAAGATGTTTTAAAAGTTATTAAAAACTTATAACGAAGTCGAGTTTTGAATTACAAAATTTTTTACATATGCCCCCATTGATCTAATTGAATCAAATCTAATTTCTGATAAGATAAAACATATGCTTAAAACAAAAACAACTCCTGAACAGCTACAACAATATATCCGTTTACGCAATCAAGGATGGATGTCTGATGCTGCACTTCTTGAAGATGAGGTCATGATCGATTTTTGGAACGTAAATACAGATCTTGGCCGTACTGTGGGTCATGTAAGTTTATCTACGTCAAAATATCGTGTTAGCTTTAACCCCACTTCAACGAAAAGTATACCTACGCTACATGCTGGAAGATTTAATTCCGAACTAAGTGATTATATTGAAGAAAATGGCTTTCCTACAGAAAGACTAGTTTTACATGGGCTCAACATTAACGCTATAAACGCTTATATTAAAAATCAACTATATCAAAAACCATTAACTTGGTTTGTAGGTGGGAAAGGATTAGACAATTCGGTGACTAGAAAAATAAATTCTTCTTTGAAATGGTTATCAATTGAGTGTCCTCCTTCTTTTAATTGCGCAGACATTGTCAGAGAACTACTTATGCTCGGTTTAAAAAACGCTGCTTTTACCCCTGGAGAGGACAGTGCTTATAGAAAAAATGTTGCACAGGCATTAGTAAAAAAAAGTTTAGACTCAGTAGACTCAGTTGCGCCCCAAGTATCTGTAGTAGCCACAAAGATAGTCGTAGACCGTGTATCAAAATACTCTAGTGAGCACTCTTTTTTAGCTGGGGCAATGGTTACCGTACTTGCTGGTGTTGGCGTATCTTTCATAGCCCCGAAAGTAGAAACAATTGCCACAACTTGTTCTGCAACAATACAAACTCAACCAGCAGTCTTAGGTACTTTAACTTGCGCTACCTCAGCCTCTTTAAAAGTAGCAAAAAATTTGATTCAGAATCTTTTTAATTGCACAACGCCACAAGAGATTGTAGATTTTGCAAAAACTTTAGACAGCACGGTATATGATTATAGTTCGATATCAAAAACAACATCTCTCACATTGAAAAAAAGCACTATTCGATTTTTTGAGATGGAACGCCTTGATCACAAACGTCAAGAAGCGCTAAAAAGATATCCTCATTTGTTTGTACCACAGAGGTCAAAACCAGTTTCTCCGAAGAAAAAAACATTTGATGAAGCCCTTGATGAAGCCCTTCAACCACGTCTTTTTAAGCCTTCAATGCCAATTAAGCCTTCAATTCCACAGGAAACCCCTGAACAACAACTGGAACGCCTTAAGCGACAACATCCTTATGTTTCCGGAGTGTTTTATAATCGATACCTAAAAGATTACATCAGAGGATTACTGGCCCCATCTTCTAGTTATAATTATTAAGAAGCGTATACTCACAGCTTAAAAATAAACTAGACCTTATTCATCTGCTTTTATCAGGCCACATCTTGAACATAAAAAAATCTTATTATAATATCGTATAGTTATAAAACTTTAACACTGATAATAGGATTAAAATGCTCGCCATTCTAGAAGCTTATCGTGCTGGTTTGTTAAAAAAAGAGAACTGGTGGCCTAATATCATCGCTGGTTTAACAGTTGGCGTTGTGGCTATTCCATTAGCCATGGCTTTTGCTATTGCCTCTGGTGTTAAACCTGAGCAAGGTCTTTATACTGCAATTATTGCTGCGGTCATTGTTGGCTTGTTTGGTGGTAGTCGCGCCCAAATAGCCGGCCCTACTGGCGCATTTATCGTTATTTTAGCTAATATCACCGCACACCATGGTATTGCTGGTTTACAAATGGCTTCGCTCATGGCTGGGTTTATTCTGTTATTCATGGGCTTAGTAAAATTAGGTAATGTTATTAAATTTATACCAGACCCCGTGATTGTTGGTTTTACAACTGGTATAGGGATCATTATTTTTGTAGGTGAATGGAAAGACTTTTTAGGCTTAAATGTTCATTTGCCCGTAGATTCTCATTTTTATCAAAAATTATTTGAATTAATTAAAGCATTACCTCACCTTGATTTATCTACAACAAGCTTAGGTTTTTTAAGTTTATTACTGATGTTAATCGTTCCAAAATTTTTAAAAAAAATTCCGGGTGCTTTAATCGCGCTGCTGATCGTCACGATAATACAATCCTTTTTTCATTTCAAAAATGTAGCAACTATTGGTAGTACGTTTGGTGGGATATCAAAGCATTTACCACATCTGCAATTACCTAGCATAACCTTTAATGAAAGTTTAGATCTAATTGGCGCTGCATTTACAATTGCTTTACTCGGTGCGATAGAATCTTTGTTATCAGCAACTGCTGCTGATGGTATGGCCAACACACACCATCATTCAAATCAAGAATTGATTGGGCAAGGGATAGCTAACATCTTTGCACCACTTTTTGGTGGTTTTGCAGCAACAGGCGCTATTGCACGAACAGCAACGAATATTCGGAATGGAGGGAACAGTCCTATTGCTGCTATCATTCATTCTCTCGTTTTATTATTTGTATTAACATTACTCGCACCATTCGCCTCAAACATTCCGTTATGTACACTGGCTGCCATTTTATTTATCGTCGCTTATAATATGAGTGATCTCCCTCACTTTATTCGGATTATTAAAAAAGCACCACATTATGATATGATCGTTTTACTAGTGACGTTCCTACTAACCGTTTTCACAAATTTAGTCGTCGCAGTTAACGTTGGCGTCATTTTAGCAATTTTATTTTTTGTACGACGTATGCATCAGTCAGTTATCATAGAACAACAAAATTCTGAAACACTTCAAGCTGAATTATCAAAAGTAGATACGATATTAACATTACCAAAAGAACTGTTAGTTTATACCATACAAGGACCATTTTTTTTCGGCGTTGCTGAAAAAGTAGAACATGCACTAGCCATGATAGCAACAGAACCCAAAATAATTATTTTTAGGCTGAAAGGTGTTCCTTTTATAGATATGACGGGTTTAGAAACTTTTAATGAATTGATTGAACATTATCGTAAGCGTGATGTACAAGTATATATCTGTGAAGCAAATGCCAATGTCGAGCGAAAACTTGCCAATATGGGGATTTTAGATTTAGTCTCAAACAATAAAATATTTAACAATATTACAGAAATAATGAATTTATTGACTTTACAGGATATCAACACAAAAAGTAAATGTGACAATCTTACCGTTTGTGCTGAAACTCAAACATAATCGTATAGATAAAATGATTTAATTACAAAACTATCACTTTGATTTACGCTTTTTTTACAAACTCAGATTTTAACTTCATTGGACCAATTCCATCAATTTTGCAATCAATGTTATGATCACCTTCTACCAATCGGATGCTTTTAACTTTTGTGCCTACTTTCACAACCGATGAAGAACCTTTAACTTTTAGATCTTTAATAACTGTAATAGCATCACCATCCTGCAGGATCGTACCGTAGGCATCTTTAACCATTAAACCTCTATCGGCAATTTTTTCTTCACTTTGATTTGACCATTCGTGCCCACATTCAGAGCAAACAAACAACATACGATCTTGATAAGTATATTCTGATTCACATTTAGGACATTTAGGTAATCCGACCATAATTTACATCCTATTGTTAAGTGATACTTAGACTGAAATTAGCTAAATAATATTAAACTAACTTGAACAATGCAAATGATAATAAGGGGGTCACGTATTGAATCGTCGTGTTTTTCACATATTCTGGGTCAGATCGTTGTTTGAAAAAGATTTATTTCCGTTTAAAACTTAAGACTTAGTGTAATAATCAGAAATATAATTAAATAAAATTTCAGAAAGTTTTCAAATATAAACCTGTCACCAAAAGTGTGAGAAAAACTACGATTCAAGATGTGACCCTGTGATTGCTGCTGTGCTCAAATCGGCTTCCGTATTTTTTACTTCTTCATAATGAACCCCCGTTTCTTGTTTACGTAGCGCATTATTTTGCATTGCCCTCTGAGGAGTTGTATCGCCTTCACTACTAGAAAAATTTGTAATAAAAAAGTCACTTTGCTGTCATTGTTTTTCTGTTATTTATAATTTTTAAATTTATCACTTAGAGAAAAGTATGCCACAAAGTAACATAAATCCTCACATAAACATTAGTGACACTTATTGGGCTGTTTCAGCAATTAACATTGGAAGCATCATTGGAGGACATGCAATTATTGTAGTTGAAGGTTTAGTAAATCTAAAAAATGGAAATCTTCGTCTCTAAAGTGACCCCAATGTCTAGACCAGTAAAAAAATTATTTTTAGGAGATATTGCCACCCAAATTACTGGTTATTATTGCCGCTAAAATATACTTCAGCGGGTGTTTTATATCCCAATGATTGATGC
>JBFWPS010000184.1:0-4569 GCA_050249855.1 Gammaproteobacteria bacterium | reverse complement strand
ATTGGAATACGATGAGAGAGATTATTAATAAACATGGTAATGAAAAAGTGCATATTGAATTCTTACGTGATAAAAAAATAATGCACACAATAGTAACACCGGAAGTTCAATATTCAGACGGCGTAAGTGTTGCATTTTTAGGTGTTATGTCTGCCTGGTCAGATTATCCAAAAAATTTAATTTATAAACAACGTTATTCATTTTTCAATGCTACTAAGCATGCCTTAGATAAAACGTGGGAATTAATTGCACTTAGTTATAACATGATTGGTAAAATGATTATTGGCCAAGTTCCTTTAAAGTCTTTAACGGGCCCAATTGGTATTGCACAAGGCACGGCTGCAAGTGCAACGATTGGTTTTATTTATTACATTGAATTTTTAGCGTTAATTAGTGTCAGTTTGGGTGTAATTAATACTTTACCAATCCCTGTACTCGATGGCGGACACTTATTGTATTACATTATTGAACTAATTAGAGGGAAACCAGTCACTTTGCGCACAAAAGAAACTGGAGTCTGGATTGGTTTAGCACTTATTTTAATCTTAACCTTTATTGCTTTTTTTAATGATTTTATGCGAATTTTATCATAGACTTCGCCTTTGTCGTATTTCGTTTGAATAATCAAAAATCAGGAATCATTATTACTATGCGCCATTGCTCTAAAATTTTCTTATTATTATTTACTTTATTATTTTCATACATCGCTCAAGCTTCTTTTGTTGTTAAAAGTATTCGCGTGGTTGGATCGCAACAAATTCCTGCAAGCACTGTTTTGAATTATTTACCTGTACATGTGGGTGACACTGTAGATGAAAATAATACTCCAGGCATTTTACAAGCACTTTATGATAGTGGTTTATTTCAACACGTATATTTATCACAAGATGATAACACCCTTGTTGTTCACGTAGATGAAAGTGGTGGTATTGGTCATATTACCATTACTGGGAATAAGAAAATAAAAAAAGAAGAAATATATAAGCTATTAAAAGAAAATGATATTGTTAGTGGAAGTTTATTAAGTCATGAGCGCATACAAAATTTTAGAGAACAACTTCTAGAACAATACGCTGCTATGGGGCGTTATAATGCCACGGTTAATGTTAAAACTGTTCAGAAAGGTGGTCGTGCTGTCGGTTTAAATATCGTAATTGATGAAGGAAATGTTGCTAAAGTCCGTGAAATACGATTTGTAGGGAATCACGCCTATTCTTCATTTAGATTAAAGCAAAAGTTTGTTTTAACAACGTTTCGTCCATGGGCGTTTATCACGCAATCAAACCAATATACTAAACCAAAATTGCAAGTATCATTAGAGAACTTAAAGAACTTTTATTTAGACCATGGTTATGCACGTTATAGAATTGATTCAGCACATGTTTCTTTAACGCCTGACAAAAAAGGTATAGTGATTATTGTAACAATGACTGAAGGAAATATTTATAAATTTAGTGGTTATGATTTACAAGGCAATTTAATTTTACCTAGAGAAACTTTAGATAAAAGTGTAACGATTCGAAGAGGTAGACGCTTTTCAAGACAAGAAATTTTAAACACTGAAGAAGCGTTAGGAACTGCAATCGGTGATAAAGGCTATGCGTTCGTACAAGTGCGACCTGACCCTTTAATCAATGATGAAACAAGAGAAGTTTTTATTATCTATCATATAACGCCTGGTCCTCGCGTTTATGTTCGTCGTATTTCATTCTCTGGTAATACGATGACAGCTGATTATGTACTTCGTCATTCTGTTGTACAACCTGAAGGTGGGTTAGTTTCTGTTAGTAAAATTCGTGCTTCCATCAGGCATTTGAATTTATTAGGATTTTTCAAATCGGTCGATGTGAAAACAACACCAGTACCAGGCACTCATGATCAAGTTGATATAGAATACTTAGTTGTTGAGCAACCACCAGGGCAAGCGACCGTTTCTATTGGTTATGCTAGAGGTGGTGGTGGTTTAACTTATGGTGCGGGGATTAATCAACCTAATTTCTTAGGGACAGGCAAGACCGTAGGTGTTAATTTTAATCGTAGCCGTTATGTCACTTCGCTTGGCTTTAATTATTATAATCCTTATTTTACAGCAACGGGTATTGGTAGAGGTATTGCGGCGCAATATCAAAAAACAAGTCCAGATGCTTTGAATTTGGCAAGATATGCATTTAATACCTTAGGCGGTAGTCTATTCTGGAATATACCTATATCCGCAAGGAATTCTATACATGTAGGTGCTGGTGTTAATCGCGTACAAGTTGAATTAAATCCGTTTCCATCAAAAGAATTAGCAACCTTTGTTAATACATATGGTAGTAATTTCGGACAGGTTGACTTGACAGCAAGTTGGACATACCAAGGACTTGATAGAGGATTATTTCCAACACGAGGCTTCTATAATACATTGGGTAGTGAATTATCAGCACCTGCTTCTTCTGGTAAGTTACAATATTACAAATTCAGTTATACAGCTAGTTATTTTCTACCTTTGGTTCGTTCGAATGCTTTTATACTTGAAATTGCAGGTGGGGCAGGCTATGGAAATGGTTATGGAGCTCAAAACGGATTGCCATTTTTTGAAAACTATTTTGCCGGTGGTTTATCATCTGGGCAAGTAAGAGGTTTTGAAAATGGTAGTTTAGGCCCTAAAGATTCACAGGGTAACCCATTAGGTGGTAACGAGTTATTATATGCTAATACTATGCTAATATTGCCTAATTTTATATCAGATGATGTGAGGACTGGCTTGTTTTTAGACGCAGGTAACGTTTACCAAAGTAATAGTGATTTATATACTTTTGGCTCAGGACCTATTCGATATTCTTACGGAGTTGGTGTACAATGGCGGTCACCCATGGGACTTATCAGTGTAAGTTATGGTGTTCCAATCAATATTAAACCTGGTGATCGTGCGGAACATTTCCAATTTACAATGGGAGCAACGTTTTAATTAATCTAAATGAAGGAGTCGTTAAATGAAGCGTCAATTAGTAACTTTAATTGCAGGTTTAGTGTTATCTACTGCAAGCTTTGCAGCAGCTAAAATTGGTGTTGTTGATATGGATGCATTGCAAAAGTCATCACAAGTAACTGAAATCAACAAACAATTGAGTGCGCAGTTTCAACCAGAATATAAAAAGCTTGTTCAAATGAATAATAGCTTACAAGCTCAATCAAATAAACTTGCACAAAACGCATCTAAAATGAATGCCGTTGAACAAGCAAAAGCAAAACAGCAATTTGAAGCTGATCGTAAACAATTGCAAAGTATGGCTTCAGCATATCAACGTGATTTTTATGCTGCGCAATCTAGAGCGATTAATGGTTTAGTTGCTCAAGTACACAAAGCTGCACAAACAGTTGCTGAAAAACAAGGTTTAGAATTTGTTTTAGCAAAAAATGCCGTTTTATTTGCTTCAAATCAAACTGATGTGACAGGTCAAATACTTCAAGAATTGCCAAAAAAGTAATTTAATTTTATTTCGCGTTGATAAACAATACCGTCATTGCGAGGCACGCGTTGTTTGCGGGCCACAATGACGGTATAAATTTATTATCAATCAGCGGATAAAACATAAGGATTCAAATGTACACAGTTGCTCAAATCGCAGAAAAGTTATCAGCATCTTTTCAAGGTGATGGTGGCTGCTTAATTTCAAGTATTGCACCACTCGAAACAGCCAATACAGGGCAAATAACATTTTTAGATAATCGCAAATATCAAAAATATTTATCATTAACAAAAGCATCTGCTGTTATCTTAACGGAACAGAATGCGAAACGTTGTCATACGAATGCAATCATCACTCCTAAACCGTATTTAGCTTATGCAAAAGTAGCGGAATTATTTCTTCCTAAAAAACAAATTAGAGAAGAAATACATCCAACTGCTATTATTGCATCTAGTGCAAAAATTGCAAAAACAGCGAGTATAGGCGCGAATGTTGTGATTGGTGAAAATGTAGTGATTGCAGATCATGTAGTAATAGAAGCAGGTTGTATCATTCAGCATGATTGTCAGATCGGAAAAAATACGCATCTTTATCCACATGTGACTTTTTATCATGATGTAATAGTTGGTGATAATTGCATTATTCATACCGGTGTTGTGCTGGGTGCAGATGGTTTTGGTTTTGCAGAATCACCGGAAGGCTGGTATAAAATCCCTCAATTGGGTGGTGTTCGTGTTGGGCATCACGTGGAAATTGGTGCAAATACCACAATTGATCGTGGTGCAATCGCAAACACAACCATTGGAAATGGCGTAAAGCTGGATAATCAAATTCAAGTAGGTCATAACGTAGTGATTGGTGATCATACCATTATTGCTGGTTGCACAGCCATTGCGGGTAGTGCTGTGATAGGACAATATTGTATGATAGGTGGTGGTGCGCGAATTGCAGGACATTTAAAATTAACAGATGGTGTCATTCTAACTGCTACTGCGGCTGTACCAAAATCAATTGAACAACCGGGTGTTTATTCATCAGGTTTTCCTGTGGAAGATTATCAAACCTGGCGTAAAAATGTAGCTGTTTTCGCGCATTTAACTGAAATGAAAGATAAAAT
>JBFWPS010000183.1:0-4571 GCA_050249855.1 Gammaproteobacteria bacterium | reverse complement strand
TTTAGTGGCAGCGCCCGCGATAATTTTCGCACGTGTCATTTGAGTCATTTGCGTCATATTATTTAAACTGTATACGCAAATTTCACCACCTGGTGTAGTGCAGAATGCTTCTTTAGGGCAAGCCTTTAGAATATTTTGTTTAGCACCTTCTCCACATTTAAAACCCGCGCTTTTTAATACGTGCATTACGATATCAGGATACTTGGTTATAACTTCAGGCATAAAAGATTCCTTATTTAATCACGTGGCCACTGTTTCTTTAAGAATGCGACGTTTTTTTCGACTATAGCTAAAGTAAATAACAAATCCCGCGATGGTCCAAACAATAAATCGTATCCAGGTTGTTTGTTTCAAACTGATAATCAGATACAAACAACATATGATTCCTAAAATAGGTACAACAGGACTAAACGGAGTTTTAAAAGGACGATGAATATCTGGTTTTTTATAACGAAGAATAATGACGGAAGCACAAACAATTGTAAACGCAGATAAGGTTCCTATATTCACAAGTTCTGCTAATACGTCGATAGGGATAAAGGCTGCTAGAATTAGCACAACAACCCCAGTAGTTAATATAATTCTAACAGGTGCGCGAGTACGGTCGTTAATTTTTGCAAAACCAAATGGCAGCATATGATCACGTGACATCGCAAGTAGAATACGTGATAGGCCATAATACATCACTAAAATAACGGTGCTTAGTCCTGCTATCGCTCCTGCTGAAATAATAGAAACAGAAGTTCGATACCCTAATTTTAAAAGTGCATTGGCAATAGGGGCTGCATTATTGAGTGTATAATAGGGTACAATTAAAGTTAATAAAGCCGAAACAATAATATAAAGTACGGTACAAATAATTAGAGAGCCTAATATTCCAATGGGCAAATTACGTTGTGGATTAATTGTTTCTTCTGCAGCCGTTGAAACTGCATCAAAACCAATATAAGCAAAGAAAATAACACCGGCACCTTGCATGATACCGTTCCACCCAAAGGGAGCAAAAATATCCCAGTTTTTAAAATTGATATTTTGAAACGCGATAAAAATGAACAGGCTGATGACGATGAGTTTTGTCATAACGAGGATAGCATTGATTCGAACACTGGTTTTAACGCCCAGAATGAGTGAAGCAATAATCAATAATATGATAGTCATCGCTGGTAAATTAATGATGCCTCCCATGAAAGGTCCTACTTCAAGGGCGTAAGGATAGTGCACACCAAAACTTCGTATTAAAGCAACGATATAAGCCCCCCACCCTTGGGAGACAGTTGCAACGACTAGTGCGTACTCTAGAATTAAATTCCAACCAATGATCCAAGCTATTTGATCACCTAAACCAAGCAATGCATAGTTATAAGCACTACCACTGCCACCAAATGTAGATGCAAGTTCTGCATAAGATAATGCTGAGAAAGTACAAGCAAGTGCTGCAAAGATATAAGAAATTAAAATAGCGGGTCCTGCGCTTGTCGCTGCAACGATACCAGTAATAACAAAAATACCAGCGCCAATAATAGCACCTATGCCTAGTAAGGTTAGGTCAAAAGCAGTTAAGCAAGGTTTTAGTGTGGTTTCTATCATAGGTTGTTTTTATTATTCTAAAGTATCTCGTGAATTTATCATGCCCGCTCACCCCTAACAAGTTGGGGGAAAAGTAGTCAAAACGTTTGAAAAATCACAAGCTTTATTTCTCCGTTAGGAGGGAGTAAAACTTTTTCAAGAAATAGGATGCATGCCCATTTTATTTATTAATTCATTATAAGGAATAAGAATAGTTGGTTGTCCAGCTACATAAGCAGCGACTTGATAAGTATCAAAAGTAAATAAAAGGCCTTTTGGAGTAAGGCTCCAATTATCATAGTTTTTTTCATTTGCAGCAGTGCCTTTTGTTATCCAAGCTGGATCGGAATATTGGGCTATCGCGCTGTTTTCGAGTTGTTTTTTGCAATAATCCGCAATTAATTCTAAAAAGTTCGGTTTATCTTTGAATAAGTCGGAAAGTGATAAGGATTTATTCTGGTTTAAATCATAGTTAATTGTAAAAACAGTGTTATTGGGGTGGGCTTGCATATAATAAAATGACATGACTTTAAAACGAATACTGACTATGTCATTGAGTATGCTAACTATATCATAGTGAATATCTAGTGTATTATTTTTCGCATCTAATGTTGGTGCATTTGGATTACTATCATGCAGCTTTTGAAGTTCTTCTGGGGAAGTTAAACCACTTTTAAAATTCTCAAGAACTTGATTAACTTTTGCATGGATGGTTTTATCTAGTAGCTTTGTACTTTTATTAGTAGTAATCGTTGGTACACTAATATCGACGGTATAAAAAGCTTTTTTATCTATGTAATGTATTTTTGAATAAATAACTTTAGTTTCAACCGTTGTGGTGTGATTAGATTTAGGTACTAGCGTAGCGAAGCTTGACTGAGAGATGATTAAAGATAAGAGGAATATTATTTTTTTTATCATTTTGATCTTTTTTGAATGATGGGTTTGTGTTAGATGATTCAAACCCACCATATAATTTTATTCAAAAGTTGAGATAATCTGTAATACTACACCGACCACATGCTCTGGACTGCTTACAGTATTAGGTGCAGAAGCATTTGGATTATATCTACAAACGGAAAGATTCCGACTGTTTGGATCCGCAACAATGACAATTGCATCATTGTTTAATGGCGCTTTGCGATCAATCACAATGATATTTTCTTTGGCAGCCGTAATGCTACCCAAATGTGCTAATTGATGATGGTCTGCACGTACAGCAAAACTTTTTTTACTGGTTTTTAACTGGGTTGGTAAAGTACCACAGGCAATTGCAACAGTATCTTTTGAATGTCCTGTAAAAGTAGATAATTGCGACCATTCGATTAATGGTAGCCAGTATAAATTGTCTTTATTTTGTGTTTTGGTTGTAAATACTAGTTCTTCATATCGAGTGGTAGCATCATGTAATTTGTCAAGCCAACCATGTGGTTTTTCAAAAGCCACTTCGATTTGGGCAGCTAATCTATCACCAATATTTTTTGTTGGTGTTTTACCAATTAAATGACTGATTTGTGCTTGTGATTTTTTTAAAAGTTTGCTGAGTGCAGTCACACTGCCAACACCTTTACAAAGTTCTCTTAAATTGTGTCTACGAATGTCTTTTACGTTCATATGTAAGTACCGTTCTCTTAGTCTAATTTAAAGTCAGTTTTAAGTTTCTTAGGGACTGCCAAGTTACGCAATGTAACATAGTCAGGTAAGCCATTGCTATAGGGAGGGTATGATTCTCCCATGATTAAAGGGGCCAAATAATTGCGACACGCGTTTGTTATATGAAACCCATCTTTTGAGATGAAATTTCTGGGCATTTTTTTCTCAACATTGGCCACTTTCGAAAGTGATGCTTCACCAATTTTCCAAGCATATTTTTTACCTGGTTTTCGAATGATGATAGGCATGACAGCATTTTTACCAGCTAAGGCAAATTTAACAGCTGCTTGGCCTAAAGCATAGGATTGTTCAACATCTACCTTTGAGGCGATATGACGAGCCGAGCGTTGCAAATAGTCTGCTACTGCCCAATGGTATTTGTATCCCAGATTACTTTTGATCAAATTCGCAATTTCAGGTGCCACGCCACCTAATTGTGTATGGCCGAAAGCATCTTTCAATCCTGCATCACTTAAAAATTTTCCTTCTTTATTACGTACTCCCTCTGATACGACGATCGCACAGTAGCCAAATTTTTTGACGCATTGATCAACTCGTTTTAAAAATTTATCGTTATCAAAAGGAATTTCTGGAAATAAGATGATATGGGGGGCAGAACTGTCTTTATCAGCTGCCAAACCACCGGCCGCTGCAATCCATCCAGCATGGCGTCCCATAACTTCCATAATAAATACCTTTGTTGAAGTTTGTGCCATTGACGCGACATCAAGACCAGCTTCACGTATGGAAACTGCAACATATTTGGCAACAGAACCAAAACCAGGGCAGTTATCCGTGAATGCTAAATCGTTATCAACCGTTTTAGGTATGCCAATACAAGTTAATGGGAATCCCATTTTCTTGCTCAGTTGAGATACTTTATGCGCCGTATCAGCAGAATCCCCACCACCGTTATAAAAGAAATAACCAATATTATGAGCAGCAAAAACTTCCATCAGGCGTTCATACTGCTTTTTATTTTCTTCATAACTTTTAAGTTTATAGCGACAGGAACCAAAAGCGCCGGCTGGCGTATATTTCAATGCGGCAATCGCTTTTGCCGATTCTTTGCTCGTATCGATTAAATCTTCAGTCAAAGCACCAATAATGCCGTTTCGACCTGCGTAGACTTTTCCAATTTTATTTTTATGTAATCGAGCTGTTTCGATTAATCCACACGCGGTTGCATTAATCACCGCGGTTACGCCACCAGATTGTGCATAGAATGCATTCTTTACAGGCATATGCCTCCCACAAAGGTAATATAGGAGACGGAAATATACTGTAAACTTTACCTTATTTCAAATATCAGATGTACTTTTGGTAATAATTGTGTAAATTAAAGTCAAAAA
>JBFWPS010000182.1:0-4577 GCA_050249855.1 Gammaproteobacteria bacterium | reverse complement strand
TAGCGATCTGTGAAGTTCGGATTTTGATTCGGAACGTTCCAAAGTTTTGTCATGATTTAGCTCTTTCTAAAATAAATAGTTTAAAGATTACGAGCTCCCTGTCACTCGCGGCTCAGATTTTTCTTACCATTGTTTTATTAAGGGACAAAATCGCTTCTTTTGTCCAGATCCTTATCCTGTTCTTTCATTTTCTGAGACAGTTCCTTCAACTGTGTCAATGACTGTAAAATAGACGAACCACTCTGCTCACTCGAATTGGTCAAAGTTAAGCCATCATAGTGATTATGTCCATTATAATAGACAAATATAGGCTCACCTGAATATTGTCCTATATCTGTTTTATTCCGAATGCTGCCATCTGGACTCATAATCACAATTGGTCTATTTAATACTTCCATAAGAATCGCTATTTCTAGATTATCCGCCCATTCCTCACCATTTCTAATCGCATTGATATAATCTTGGGGTGTTTGATGAGGATTCATTACTCGTATGATACCCACATAATGTGATAAGTTATGTTCAATGTTTGAGGCAACGATATTTCTTAATGTTTGTGCATCTAAGTCTAAATAAAGACTGACTGCACGGTAAAAACAATGTCCATCACCTGGCAATGGTTGATATTTTAAGCCACCATTTGAGATCCGTGACATAATTGGTTCAACATGCTTCTGATACATCATCACCACCTAACTATCTATCTAAGCTATTTAAATAAACATAAAAATTAATCACGTTTCGTCTTATGCGGCCAAGCTAGAGGGGTGAATGTGCATAAGCGGCGGGATCTGTCACTTGTTGCTCTTAACTCACTTGATGCTAGCCAATCAGTAGTAATTATAGCTACATCCTTCTGTAGTGCACTTCCTCATCCGGCGTCAATGCTAAGTCTTCTAACTCGTCTTCTAGCAAACGACGATCTTCATCGGAGATTGTATTTTCCATTTGTGAAAATTTACGACGTGTTTTTAAAGCTGCCAAAGTTTTCACTGGACTCCAGTCCCCTATATACTCATCACTGAGAAGATCATCGATATCCTTGCGACGCTTGACGGTGTCTCTTTCGACCTTAAATAAAGGATTGCTGTTGCGATTATCCATGGCTACTCGTGGGAGGTATTTTTCATAGGCAAACGTTGGTTCATTGTTTGGATTTAAATAGGCTTGATATATTTCTTCTAAAATCTTAGTTACTGCTTCATGTGCACAACTAGCGTTGTCTCGATTATCAACGTCATAAAAACAATGATCACCATAAGCTTTCCAACCTTCGGGATAAGCATCGCTACACACATATAATCCTTGTGCATTATCTTCGTCATGCATCGACATAGTTAATAACCCAGCAATGGTTCCACCTGCTACTTTGCCACTACTATTCTTATGCACATATTCTAATAATGCCTTACGGGGAGTACGCATGTGACCTGAGGAGAATAAATCAGTAAAAAAATGACAGGCAAATAGTATTCTCGTAAAAGCCAGCATTAAGCCTTCCAGCCTTTCTTGGTCGCTTGAAGCAACAGCAGCTTTACGTGCTGTTTTTATTGCGACCAGATAACCAGCTCGAAGTGCTTCTTTCGCTTGTTCGCTAAAATGATCGTAATTCATTTTAGCTAAATCGATGTACCTACTGTACAAAAACGAAAAAGGCAGAAATGTATATTGCGTAATCTTCGAATAGTGACGGTTTCCTTTTCCGCTATGTCTTTCCAAGCCAATACTAGGTTTTTTACCAGAGCGGACGGCTTTCAAAATATCCTGTCGTTCTTCCTCAATCTCTTCTAATAATTTTTTGACTTCGTTTCCATCGGCTCCGGAGAGAGTACGGTAAGCATTGCGAAAACGTTTACGCTTCTGTTTATCATCAACACCAAAAGAAATAGGCTCTTTAGGTATGCCATAAAAATCTCCTGCTAATGCAACAACTTGTCCACCAGTTAACCATAACGAGTCTGAAAGCTTCATTTGGCCGGTCGTTGAATCATACAGTCCCGCTGTTCTTAATTGATGATCCAATACCTCATGAGTTTCGAAAAATGTTTTAAGCGCAATGGTTCCAATTCCCACGTGCTCTATCGACGAAAACTTGTCTTCAGGTAATTTAACAATACCAGATGCAAGCGTAGAACTAACTGGAGGCACATCATCATCTTCAAAAGCAATTTCATCATCATTTGGTAGAACTGGTGATGCGTTAGTTCCTACTTGCCCCAAAGCTTCTTTGTCTTGCGCTGTCGCAAATGGTTTCGTTGAAGCGCTTGTAAAACTAATACGGGATGATTTCATATAATTTTCTCCTTAAATAAAGTAAATAATAAAATATGGGGCTGTTGCCAGCTGAAAAAATAACAACTAAAAACTAAAATTTTTTATCAATATAAGCGATTTTATTTCATTTTTATTGGTTTAAATCACTGTTTTCATATTTTTGCTACTTCTTTATACTTCTAGCCGTTTTTTAGACACACTCCTCCTAAGATAGACACAAATTCAGTGGGTCCAATACACACAATCGTTTTAGATTAAATCCAATGGCCTCCATCATCGCTGCAAATTGATGCTTCATAATGCCTCGATAGCGAACTCGTCTATTTTGTTGTGAAAAAACTCGTTCATACTTCCTCTGGTTCGCCCGGCCTCATTCTTCCCACAAGCTCGCTTTTGCAATTAAATGGCTGGCATCCACAAAACTAAAGACTTCATCCATTAAACCTTGACGTTTTAATTGTTCTCTTAAATCACGAAACACTTCCGATAAAAATTTTGTCCCTAATCGTTTTCTAAATTTACAAAATACCGTATGTTCGGGCGTTATTTCTGCTAACCCAAAACCTACAAACCATTTGGCCAGCATATTTTCCTCTAAAAATCGCATCAATTCTCGGTCACTTAAATCTTCTATGAATTGCAAAAGTAAACATTTAAACAAACGCAGCATCCCAAAACCTTTATATGGATTATCTTTTTCTAACTTCTTTAATCGGTTTTCAACTTGCGCAAAGGAGTATATAGCAGCAAATTTTCGGTAAATATGACTCGAAGAGACTAAATCATTTAAACTAACCATCTCTATTTGATGCATCCTTCGTTCCTCCATAAAATTTTTTCCATTTTAACTGATTTCAATTAGTTAGTCGTTAGATTTCAACACTCCCATTATGAAGAATCAATTTGCAGCGATGATGGAGGCCATTGGATTTAATCTAAAACGATTGTGTGTATTGAACCCACTGAATTTGTGTCTATTCTAGGAGGAGTGTGTCTAAAAAACGGCTAGAAGTATAAAGAAGTAGCAAAAATATGAAAACAGTGATTTAAACCAATAAAAATGAAATAAAATCCCTTATATTGATAAAAAATTTTAGTTTTTAGTTGTTATTTTTTCAGCTGGCAACAGCCCCATTATAGATATACATCGCAAAATATTTATACGATCATCAGATGTTATTGTTAAATATTTAACAGGTAAAACAATCATCAAAAACTCTAGTCCTTACCTGTAGTATTTTAAGGGAGGCTTACCAAAGTTGCTTTTCAATATCTCAACAAAAGTGGAGCAAAATCAATTGGAGATTTTAACTTCACTCTGACACGTGTAAGTATCTGCGGCAGTCAACTTTGAGCAACTTAACGCCCATTTAGATTTCCAGTTGCGGTGTTTGTCGGGTATTTTGTGGTGAAACAGAAGAAATTATAGCACTATCAGGATTCGCAAAAACACCGACACGATTCAATAAGGAAGACGACTTTGAATAAGCGTGTATGAAAATTTGATTATCGCTTGAGGCGCTTATAACATCGCCAGAGGTGGGTACAAGAACCAAAGCTTTTACTGAAGCTTTATGTTCTTTGAATATATCAAGGCATTGACCAGTAGAAATATTCCAAGTTCTAACTGTGGTATCAGTTGAACAACTTTGTACAATAGTAGTCGAAAGCACTAATACTGTATTCACATCACTAGTATGTCCATGTAGTGTTAGACGACATTCACCTGTTTTGATATTCCAAACTTTAAGTGTTTTATCACTAGACGCACTAATCAATTCGTCATTACTCAAACGCGCTAGCGCATTAATCGTTTTACTATGACCAGAGCAAGTTTGAACAATATCTAATGTTTCTGTATTCCAAATGATAATCTTTCCATTTTTTGAACCACTTGCAATAAGAGGATATCTTAATGCTGATACTGAATGCACTTCGTCATCATGCGCTGTAAAAATACGTAAGCTTTTTTTCGTTTGCCAATCCCAAACAATAAGTGTTTTGTCATTAGAAGCACTAACGAAATTATTGTTGGGAAGCACAGCTAAACATCGAACCCAATCTTTATGACTGGTAAAAGTATGTAAATTTTCAAGAGTTTTTGGATCCCAAAGTTTAATTTCATTATCATCTGATGCAGTTAATAAAAAATTATCCCAGGTTAGGGCCATAGAACGAATCCAACCTGCATGTCCGTCTTTCGAGCAAGTGATTGAAGAACTATAATTCCTTTTACTTGATACCTCGTCGAAATTATAAATCCATTGAGTTAAACTTACACGTAATTTATGATCATTGCATGC
>JBFWPS010000181.1:0-4583 GCA_050249855.1 Gammaproteobacteria bacterium | reverse complement strand
TCAAATGCTAATTTGTTTTCAAATAACAACATCTTACGTCGCAATTTGATACGGTTATATATACGACAATAGGGACTAAATGGGTTATCGCGTGGCTCATATCTGATATCAGCTAATGATAATAAAGCCAAGAGAATATTCACTTTAAATGCATATAAATCAGATAATGGCGAAAGTGGTTTTCCAAGAATGCCAGCGCGATCCATCAACATTTCATATGGTTGAATAGATTTATCATAACTTTTGTTGGTGGTCCCCTGTCTTTTTATTGTTTGAGCACAGATATAATCTTGTAAAACTACTTTTAATTTTTTTGGTATACCAGAAAATCGTGAGCCAGCATAATCTTGACAAACTAGCACATTGCCTAATGAAAGATTTAAATGACAGATTTTTGCTTCATGTAGTCTCATCAAAGCTTGATGTATTTCAGAAATCAATTGTGCGATCAAAATATCTAGATTTGACCCAGGGTACAGCATATCAATCGTCATTTCATTAGCCACAAAAGCGCCTAAAAACGATTCAGCGGATTCTTCATTTTCCCAAATACTATTCTCAGTATTTGATGCATTGAAATTTAGAAAACGTAATAATAAGACAGGGTGATATTCACCATCTGTGTATGTCAAAACTTGTCTTTTTCCTATAGAATCAATAGCTATATATTCTTTTGCTAGCGCTTTTCTTCCTTGATAATAATCAAAATCTACCTTACCTTTGTATTTCATATGTAGTTTTTCTAATATATCATATTCATTTTTGAGATTTGCTCTGGATGACTAAATCTTATAATTATTCGTTTTTTTGAATCACATAGTGATAAAACAGCTTGTTCATTTCCTTGATATTCACACAAAATATCATAGCTATATTCATTGACACCAAAAGCTTTAATCGGTTGAAAATCACTTAGTTCTAGCATTATTTGACTTTTAGTTTTGTTGTTTTTCTTCACAAATCTTCCCACTTTAAGTTTAGATTTTTGTAATGCACAAAAAACTCATCATTAATATCCTGGAGCATTTGAATCCGTTCTAATAAACTGTTTTTACAAAAATTAATTGTTAACTCAAGTTCCAAAATATCTTCATCTGAGATCTGTTTTTCATTTTTTAATGCCTTTAATCCATTCAAATAATTGATAATTAATTTATAACTTTTGTGAGCATCTATAAGCACTTTCTCATAGTCCAGTTTTTTCCATCCACGTTTACGCATTTCATGAAAAGCACCTTGATCTGTTTGGTTCCTAAATTTTATTACATCTTCCAATAAAACTTTCATACTTTCAAAAATCCAAAAATCATTGATTAACATCAAACTATAGGTTTTAAGACGTAATAATTCAGTTGTGCCATAGGTAGTGTAAGGGGAAATAACAAATCGGTGATAAATGGCCCTCGTGGTCATTCTATCTTGGTTGTATGAATGGGTCGCCATAATCCATTTCCATTATTATTATGTTTTAATTATAGAACATTTATGAATGCAATTTTGGGCGAATCAAAAGAAAAAATGATGGATAGGATAAAAAAATCAAGAGGATACCATTTTACTATATCCTCTTGAATGTGCCTAATTAATTTAGATAACAATACAGTTTATGAAACTGTCTGTCCACGACCAAGCGGTACAACATGAGTATTATCAGCGCCTGAGTTAACTTCTTCTGTCGCTGAACCAGTCTTCATCTTAAATATACCTGCTCCAGCGGCGGATGATGTTTGTAAACCTGCACTTTGACTTGCACTTTCTTGATCTAGTTGATTATCAAGTGTCTCTATTCTTGTAATAAGATCCATAATTTGCTTTTCAAGTTCAGCTAGCGTTGCATTCTGTTTTTCTGTATGTCGGTTCATCGCTTCAGTGAATTCTCCCATTTCACGATAGAAATCCTCCTCTGAAGTATAGCTAAAGCTTGATTGATCGAAATCAAAGGCATCTACTCTACCCATTTTAAGCGCTTCGAGTATACCTTCATATCTTGCACGTAATTCTTTGAAAATACGTTCTGCAGAATCTTGTTCCTTTGGATTGCGATCTGAATGATAAATCAAAAATAAATTTCTACAGTATTTTTTAAACTCTGACTCAGCCTCATCTTTTTTATTTTGATCGTTAGCTTTCATCGCTAATTCAAAAATCCGTTTTGTTGTTTGAATGAATGCTTCAAGTCCTACCTTATCAGTCTCATTCCATCGGGCGTTTAAAGAAAAAGAAATTGTTTTGGGATCAGGTTGTTCATCATCTTCCTCATCAGAATATTCTTGATCTTCCATACTAGTAGCAGCCCCTTGCGAATTAAGTATACCAGTAGGGTTATTTGGCACACTTGAAGGTATAACTGCATTAGAGCCCTTTAATTCAGGAGCTTCGGGCGATTTTTTCTCAGGCTCAGTTGACTTCAAAACTGCTTTAAACGGCTTTGTCAGCCCAGAAAAATATTCGTCTTTCTTAGCAATAAAATTTGTTATCGCTTGTTTTGCTGTAGATAGTAGCGCTGATACTCCACCATTATTTGCGTCAGCCCAATTACTGTGGTCATAATATTGTCCCATATAAGTTTCGTAATCACCTAAAGTACGTTTTATTTTAGCAATCTCACCTTCTTCAAATTCCGAGATGACTTTAATTCTTCGCAATTCAACTCCGGCAAAATAATACACTTGTGACATTTCCGCCAATTGTGTTTGAAGACGATTATGAGCATCAGTCACATTACCAAACACTGGTTTTTCTGTAGGTTCAAATGGTATGTCTTCCAAGATCCTTTGCAGACTTGTTAGATAACGTAATTTTCTAGCACGCATTCGCATTATCATCCGGAATAAGCCCAGTTTTATCTATATTACTAATCAAAATAACAAATCTTCCTTTTTCACCAGGGTTTATGTTAAGTACTGTAGCGATTATTGGATTAATATGCTTACAAGCATTAAAGAAAACTTATTCATTAAGAATCGGGACGAATTCTAAAAATCGACTTTTAGAAGAAGAGGATAATATTGGCCTACCTAGCAACCCTGAATTAGTTTAAGCATCTAGCTCTAAACTTTTCTCCTATTCAACTACCTGTGCACCCCCAAGAAAATACGTCCTATATTGAAAATCGCTGGAACCCTTGTATTTACTGGTCGGAGTGAGAGGATTTGAACCTCCGGCCCCTACGTCCCGAACGTAGTGCTCTACCAAGCTGAGCTACACTCCGAGTGAGTTTAAGTTTGGCGGGATACAACGTAGTGTGCTAGCTCAATCATAACATTTTTTGCGGATGAATCTGGAATGATTTCTAAACTTTTAATCGCTTTATCAATATAATCTTTTGCGAGATCATAGGTATAAGCAATAGAGTTTGTAGATTCTAAAATTTCTTTGATCACCGGTAACTGTGACACTTCACCTTGTGCTAAACAATTTTTAATAAAAGCCTTTTGTGCTTCATTACTCTGTTGTATTGCATAGATAATCGGTAAGGTTGGCTTACTTTCAGCAAGATCATCACCTACATTTTTTCCAATATCTGAACTTGAAAATCCATAATCTAGAATATCATCTACTAATTGAAATGCTGTTCCTATATATAGTCCATAATCTGCCATTGCTTGTTTTTCAATTTCACTTCGCTTACATAAAATCGCACTGGCATGACTAGCAGCTGAAAATAACATGGCTGTTTTTCGTTGAATAACATTTAAATAATTTGCTTCTGAAACTTCATTTTCATGAATATTTAATAACTGTAATACTTCACCTTCAGCAATAATATTTGAAACATCTGCCAGTAAAGATAATATGGCTAGGTTATCGGTTGTTACCAACATTTGAAATGCACGTGAATATAAAAAATCACCGACTAATACACTTTCTTGATTTCCCCAAACAGCATTCGCTGTTTTTTTACCTCGGCGCAGAGAAGATTCATCAACTACATCATCATGTAATAAAGTGGCTGTATGAATAAGTTCAACGGCTGCTGCAAGATAATAATGATAATTTCCAGCATAATTAAATGCTTGCGCGCTTAACAAAACCAAAATAGGTCTTAGCCGTTTACCACCGCTACCAAATATATGCTGAGCCATTTCTCTAATTAAATGAACATCTGAACCTAATGCATCACCGATAACATGATCAACCTTTACCAAATCGGTATTAATATATGCACGAATAGCATCTAATTGCATAGAAATAACTCTTTTCACATTGAAGGGAAACAACAGGTGGATCGTAGGGGTAGAGACTATAACTGTCAAGTTTTTGCTATGGGGTCACGTCTTGAATTGTGAATTATTCACAATTCAAGACGTGACCTCATAATTATGGTTGAAATGATCACACATTGCATGCATAATGATCAAGTATTAAAAGTGAAGATAGTATAACGAAAACCAACTTGACTGAAACAGTTTTCTAAGCTTAAGGACTTGTTAGTCAAACCCACTACGTTTTGTTATAATGTTCGCATTAATGAATTTGTTGTGAGAAATATGATGAACCAAGATCAATTTACCGTTTTGCTAGAAGGATTTTCCAAGTTAGACTTCCACGAACGTTTAAAAAAGCTACAGGCTTTTGGTGTT